>NZ_JAIXMK010000023.1:0-128959 GCF_020328095.1 Streptomyces sichuanensis | reverse complement strand
CACCGCACCGCGCCCCGGCGGCCGTCAACCCCCTGCGCCCCGCCCCCTCACACCTCGAAGCGATACCCCATCCCCGGCTCCGTGATGCCGCATCGCCCGGGGGCAACCCCCGGACCCCCGGCCCGCGCCCCGCGCCCCTCACACCTCGAAGCGATACCCCATCCCCGGCTCCGTGATGAAGTGCTGCGGGTGCGAGGGGTCGAGCTCCAGCTTGCGCCGCAGCTGGGCCATGTAGACCCGCAGGTAGTTCGTCTCCGTCCCGTACGACGGGCCCCAGACCTCCTGCAGCAGCTGCTTCTGGCTGACGAGACGTCCCGTATTGCGCACGAGGACCTCCAGCAGATGCCACTCGGTCGGCGTGAGGCGTACGTCCTTGCCGCCGCGGTTGACCTTCTTCGCCGCGAGGTCGACGGTGAACACCGCGGTCTCGATGATCGCGTCGTCACCGGCCGCCGACGGACCCGTCGGCTCGGCCCGCCGCACGGCGGCGCGCAGTCTGGCCAGCAGCTCGTCCATGCCGAACGGCTTGGTGACGTAGTCGTCGGCGCCCGCGTCGAGGGCCTCGACCTTCTCGTCGGAGGTCTGGCGGGCGGAGAGGACCAGGATCGGCACACGGGTCCACCCGCGCAGGCCCTTGATCACCTCGACGCCGTCCATGTCCGGCAGGCCGAGGTCGAGGATGACCACGTCGGGGTGGCGCGCGGCGGCGAGCTGGAGGGCCGTGGCGCCGTCGGGCGCCGCGTCGACCTCGTACTTCCGCGCCTTGAGGTTGATCACGAGGGCGCGGACGATCTGCGGCTCGTCGTCCACCACGAGCACCCGGTTCATGCTGAACCACCTCTGCTGTTCATGCGGGCCCCGCCACGGGGCCCGGGATCCTGGTCCGGTTCGGTCTGTGCGGCGACGGTCCCTGCGGCGGCCGTCCGCACGGCGGCGCCGGGCTCACGTGGTGGCCTGGGCGGGCAGGTCCGGCCGTACGGGCGGCCGGCCGGCGGCGGCCCGCAGCGTGAGGACCATGGTCATCCCGCCGCCGGGGGTGTCCTCGGCCGCCAGCGTGCCGCCCATGGCCTCGGCGAAGCCACGGGCGACGGCGAGGCCGAGGCCCACGCCGGCGCCGCGCGGGGCGTCGCCGTAGCGCTGGAAGGGCTCGAAGATGCGGTCCTTGGCGCTGTCGGGGACGCCGGGGCCCCGGTCGGCGACCCGCACCTCGACGCGGTCCCCGAGGGCGCTGGCGGCCACGAGGACGGGCTCGCGGCCCTCGGGGTTGTACTTGACCGCGTTCTCGACGATGTTCGCGACGCTGCGCTCCAGCAGGCCCGGGTCGACGGCCACCATGGGCAGCGTCTCGGGGATGTCGAGGGTGACGCTGCCCTCGGGGACGCCGCCGAGGGCCATCGGGACGACCTCGTCGAGGTCGATCTCCCTGATCAGCGGCGTGACGGTGCCGGTCTGGAGGCGGGACATGTCCAGGAGGTTGCCGACCAGGTGGTCGAGCCGGTCGGCGCCGTCCTCGATGCCGGCCAGCAACTCGGCCTCGTCCTCCTCGGACCAGGCGACGTCGTCGGAGCGCAGGGAGGTCACGGACGCCTTGATGCCGGCCAGCGGCGTGCGCAGGTCGTGGCTGACGGCGGCCAGCAGGGCCGTGCGGATGCGGTTGCCCTCGGCGAGCTCCCGGGCCTGCTCGGCCTCGCCGACGAGCCGCTGGCGGTCCAGGACGACCGCGGCCTGCGCGGCGAAGGCTGCCAGCACCCGCCGGTCCTCGGCGGGCAGCACCCGGCCGGAGAGGGCCAGCGCGAGGTTGTCGCCGACGGGCATGTCGACGTCGGCGTCCTCCGGGCGCAGCAGGGGCTTGCCGGTGCTGGTGACGACGCTGCTCGCGCACGTCCACGGGTCGACGTCGCTGGCGCGCTCCAGCAGGGCGACGGACTCCATGCCGAAGGTCTCGCGGACCCGCTCCAGCAGGGCGTCCAGGCTGGTCTCGCCGCGCAGGATGCTGCCGGCGAGGAAGGAGAGGATCTCCGACTCGGCCCGCAGCCGGGCGGCCTGGTGGGTGCGGCGGGCCGCCAGGTCGACGACGGACGCCACGGAGATCGCGACGAAGACGAATATCGCGATGGCGATGATGTTCTTCGAGTCGGTGATCGTCCACCGGTGGACGGGCTCGACGAAGTAGTAGTTCAGCAGCAGCGAGCCGAGGGCCGCCGACGCCAGGGCGGGCCACACGCCGCCGAGCAGGGCCGCGACGATCGTCGCGCACAGGAAGATCAGCATGTCGTTGGCGAGCCCGAGCGGCGGGACGACCCGCGTCAGCAGCAGGCTGAGGAGCACCGGGACCAGCACGCCGACCGCCCAGCCGGCCGCGATCCGGCCCCGGCCGAGCCGGGCGCCGCGGGCCACGGGCAGGCCGCGGCCCTTGGCGACCTCCTCGTGCGTGACGATGTGGACGTCGAGGTCCGGGCCGGAGTCGCGGGCGACGGTCGCGCCGACCCCGGGCCCGAAGACGTACTGCCAGGTCTTGCGCCGGCTGGAGCCGAGCACGATCTGGCTGGCGTTGACGCCGCGCGCGAACTCCAGCAGCGAGGCCGGCACGTCGTCGCCTATGACGTGGTGGAACGTGCCGCCGAGGTCCTCCACCAGCGTGCGCTGGACCGCCAGTTCCTTGGGCGAGGCGGAGGTCAGGCCGTCGCTGCGGGCGATGTAGACGGCGAGGATCTCGCTGCCGGAGCCCTTGGCCGCCATGCGGGCGGCGCGGCGGATGAGGGTGCGGCCCTCGGGGCCGCCGGTCAGGCCGACGACGATGCGTTCGCGGGCGTGCCAGATGGTCGAGACGTCGTGCTCGGTGCGGTACTGGCGCAGGTACTCGTCGACGCGGTCGGCGGTCCACAGCAGGGCCAGCTCGCGCAGGGCGGTGAGGTTGCCGGGGCGGAAGTAGTTGGAGAGGGCCGCGTCGACCTTGTCGGGCTGGTAGATGTTGCCGTGCGCCATGCGGCGGCGCAGGGCCTGCGGCGACATGTCGACGAGCTCGATCTGGTCCGCGCGGCGCACGACCTCGTCGGGGACCGTCTCGCGCTGTCGTACGCCCGTTATCGACTCGACCACGTCGCCCAGCGACTCCAGGTGCTGGATGTTGACGGTCGAGACGACGTCGATGCCGGCCTGCAGCAGTTCCTCGACGTCCTGCCAGCGCTTGGTGTTGCGGGAGCCGGGGACGTTGGTGTGGGCCAGCTCGTCCACGACGGCCACGCGCGGCCGGCGGGCCAGGACGGCGTCCACGTCCATCTCGGTGAAGCGGGAGTCCCGGTAGACGATCTCCTGCCGGGGCACCTCTTCCAGGCCGTGCAGCATGACCTCGGTGCGCGGGCGTCCGTGGTGCTCGACGAAGCCGACGACCACGTCGGTGCCGCGCTCCACCCGGCGGTGCGCTTCGGAGAGCATGGCGTAGGTCTTGCCGACGCCCGGTGCCGCGCCGAGGTAGATCCGAAGGTTGCCGCGTCCCATGGCCCCATTGTCTTTCACGAATCGCGACGGTGTTCGGGCCGGTTCTCCGTCCTGAGGTGCAGCACTGCCGCGCATGCCCGACCTTACGGCCAGCGATCCGGACATTTCGGGCCCGAGGCGGTGGGGCGGCAGGTATTGACGCACCTCTGACGCCTCCGGGCGTAACGCCCGTCGGGGCCCCGGCGAAATCGCCTTGACACCCTTCTCGCCCGGTTGCGAGGTTGAGCCGCATGACGGAGACGAGAACCGTGCACACCTCCCGGCTCACCGGCGACGAACTCGTCGCGATCCGCGGCCTGCTGGACGACGCCTTCGAGGGCGACTTCACCGACGACGACTGGGACCACACGATCGGCGGCATGCACGCCCTGGTGCGGGAGGGCGGCGAGCTCGTCGCCCACGGTGCGCTCGTCCAGCGCCGCATCCTGCACGGCGGCCGCGCCCTGCGCACCGGGTACGTCGAGGGCGTGGCGGTACGGCCCGGCCTGCGACGGCGCGGGCACGGTTCGGCCGTGATGGAGGCGCTGGAGCAGGTGCTGCGCCGGGGCGGGTACGAGCTGGGCGCCCTCGGCGCCGCCGACGAGGCGGTCCCCCTCTACACGGGCCGCGGCTGGCAGCTCTGGCGCGGCCCGTCCTCCGTGCTCGCGCCGACGGGCATCGAACGCACGCCGGACGAGGACGGCTGCCTCTTCGTGCTGCCACTGGGGGCCGGGCTCGACCTCGACGGCGAGCTGACCTGCGACTGGCGGCCGGGCGACGTGTGGTGAACGCACGGGGGCGAACTCCCGTTCCCCGTACGGCTCACCGTGCGTCCGCGCGCGGCCGGGACCGGCGTCCCAGCAGGTCCGCCAGGCCCTGCCGGGTCGCGGCCACCACCACGCGGTCACCGGGACCCAGGACGTGGCCGGCGGGCGGCTCCGCCGGCTGCGCTCCGGAACGCCGGCCGTCGGGCCCCTGGTCCACCGCCGCCAGGACCCGCCACGCGCCCGGGCGGCACGCCTGCGCCGTCGTCCGGCCCTCCAGCTCCGCGCAGCCCGCCACGTCCAGTGCCGCGATCAGGAGCACCGCGCGCTCCACCGGGATCGCGCCCAGGATCCGGCGGCCCATCATCGCCGCGGCGAAGGCGGGAGCAGCGAGGAAGGAAACGCTTCTGCTGCGGGTCAGCGCCCGGGGGTGGGAGTCGCGCAGGGTGCGGTAGACGGCGAGGGCGAAGCGGTCCTCGTACAGGCGCATGACCACCCGGACGTCCGGCTTGACGGCCCGGGCGTAGAGCGCCGCCTCCAGGTTCGTGGTGTCGCTGCTGGTGAGGGCCAGCAGGGTGCGGCTGTCGCCGATCTTCGCGGCCTCCAGCACGCCCTCCTCGGTGATGTCGCCGATGACCGTCGGCACCCGCAGCGACCGGGCCAGGGAGATGCCGCGGGCCTGCGGGTCGCGCTCCACGCAGACCACGGGGATGCCGAGCTCGCGCAGCCGGACGAGTACGCGCGCCCCGATCTTGCCCAGTCCCAGCAGCACCACGTGCCCCGAGAGCCCACGCGGCGGACGCCGCAGCGCGGAGGCGGACCGGAACGTGCCCAGCCCCTCCAGCGCCGCAGCCAGCAACAGCGGCAGCAGCAGGAGCCCCACCAGCCCCGACAGGAGCTGGAGGACCTTGCGGCCCGTCGACTCGTCCTTGGCCGGGTCGTTGATGGCGAACAGGTCCAGTAACGACAGGTACATCGCGTGCTGCGCGCTGCTCTCCTCGACGACCAGCCACGACGCCACCGCCAGCCCGCACACGGCGGCCGCCAGCCCGAGCAGCGCCCACCGCAGCCGTCGCGAGAAGAACGACCCCAGCGGCAGGCTGCGGGCGGCCGCCAGCCGCGAAGCGGGCGGGGGCGCCGACTCGGTGTACCGCACGGTCTCCAGCACGATCCGGCCGCGCGTCGCGGCCCGTTCCGCCTCCTGTTCACCGGGCAGCAGGTCGGGCCCGTCGCCGTCGGAGAGCAGCGCGAGCGTGCAGGTGCCGGAGGAGGCGACGGCGCCGGGGCCCGGCGCGGGGCGTTCGACGGCGCGCAGCAGCAGGCCACCCGCCTCGATGACCTTGCTGGTGCCGGCGACGGCCGCGGCGACCAGCGCCGGAGCGGCGGTGTCGGCGTCCGAGAGGACGGTGGTGCCGGCGTCGGCGTCCCCGACGAGGGCCGCCTGGTCGAGGAGTTGCTCCAGGTGCTGGCCGAGGCGGCGGTTGTAGAGGCGGATGACCAGGCGCAGCCGCGGGTTGATGCGGCGGGCGCGCAGGGCCGCCTGGATGTTGGTCTCGTCGTCGTCGTAGACGAGCGCGAGGGCCATGGCCTGTTCGACGCCGGCCTCGGCCAGCGCCTCGTCGTCGGGCCCGGGCGCCTCGACGACGCGCACCGCGGCGGAGGAACCGCCGTTCGCACCGCGCCCCACGGCGCCCGTCATCCGCCCGAGGAGCGCGGCGGCCCGCCCCTGGGCGGCCGCCGGCCGGCGGCGGCCCTCCCCCGCGGGCGGCACGACGAGCGTGACGCGCTCCCCGTAGAGGCCGGACAGCTCCGCCGCGAGCCGGTGCACGAGCCCGTCGTCACCGCAGACGACCATGTGCGGGACCACGGGGACGACGTGAGGTTGCTGAGGCAAGGTGACCACGGTCCAAGCGTGCCTCTTCGGCCCTTGCCACGGCACGCATTTACGGGGGTGGTCCGGACACGTGTCCGGACCACCCCCTCGTCCCGCGTGGGCTCAGTGCTGCGTCGTGAGCTCCTTGAGGGCCACGTTGAGCTTGAGGACGTTCACGCGCTCCTCCCCCATGAAGCCCAGGAGACGGCCGTCGACGTGGTCCTCGACCAGCTTCTCGACCTTCGCCGCCGGAAGGCCGTTGGCCTTGGCGACGCGCTTCGCCTGCAGCCGGGCGTAGTCCGGCGAGATGTGCGGGTCGAGGCCCGAGGCGGAGGCGGTCAGGGCGTCCACCGGGACGGCCGAGGGGGAGACGCCGTTGAAGGCGGCGACGTCCGTGCGGCGCTGCCCGACCGAGGACAGCAGCACCTTGCTGTCGGCGGCCAGGTTGGAGGCACCGGAGACCAGCAGCTTGTACTGCGTGTTCTCGGCGTTCGGGCCGGCCGCCGAGGGGCGGGGCTGGAAGAACTTCGGGTCCGGCAGGGGGTTGCCGTCCTTGTCCTTCTCTTCGAGGGTGTAGCTCTGGCCCAGCAGCGCGGAACCGACGGACCTGCCGCCGGACTTGATCTCCGAGCCGTTGGCCTCGTCGTGGAACGCCGCCTGCGCGATGCCGGTGACGACCAGCGGGTAGATCACCCCGCAGACCACCGTGAGGACGAGCAGGGCGCGGAGCCCCGCGCCCAGCAGGCGGGCCGTGCTGCGTACGGAGTTGTTCATGACGTCACCCGATGCCAGGGATGAGGGAGATGAGCAGGTCGATGATCTTGATGCCGATGAACGGGGAGATCAGGCCGCCCAGTCCGTAGATCAAGAGGTTGCGGCGGAGCATGGCGTCCGCGCTCATCGGGCGGTAGCGCACACCCCTGAGGGCGAGCGGCACCAGGGCCACGATGATCAGCGCGTTGAAGACGACGGCCGACAGGATCGCCGACTCCGGGGAGGCCAGGCCCATGATGTTGAGCTTGTCCAGGCCGGGGTAGGCCACCGCGAACATCGCCGGGATGATGGCGAAGTACTTGGCGACGTCGTTGGCGATCGAGAAGGTCGTCAGGGCGCCGCGCGTGATGAGCAGCTGCTTGCCGATCTCGACGATCTCGATGAGCTTGGTCGGGTCGGAGTCCAGGTCCACCATGTTCCCGGCCTCCTTGGCGGCCGAGGTGCCGGTGTTCATGGCCACGCCGACGTCGGCCTGGGCGAGCGCGGGCGCGTCGTTGGTGCCGTCGCCGGTCATGGCGACGAGCTTGCCGCCGGCCTGCTCGCGCTTGATGAGGGCCATCTTGTCCTCGGGGGTGGCCTCGGCGAGGAAGTCGTCGACGCCGGCCTCCTGGGCGATGGCCGCGGCCGTCAGCGGGTTGTCACCCGTGATCATGACGGTCTTGATGCCCATGCGGCGCAGTTCCTCGAACCGCTCGCGCATGCCCTCCTTGACGACGTCCTTGAGGTGGATGACGCCCAGGACGCGGGCCCCCTTGCCGTCTTCCATCGCGACGAGCAGCGGCGTGCCGCCCGCCTGGGAGATCCCGTCGGTCAGCGCCCGGGCGTCCTCGGCCACCCGGCCGCCGCGTTCCTCGACCCACGCGATGACCGAACCGGTCGCGCCCTTGCGGACCTTGCGGCCTTCCACGTCCACGCCCGACATGCGGGTCTGGGCCGTGAAGGGCACCCACTCGGCGCCGGCGAGCTCGCCCTCGTGGCGTTCGCGCAGGCCGTACTTCTCCTTGGCGAGGACGACGATCGAGCGGCCCTCGGGCGTCTCGTCGGCGAGCGAGGACAGCTGGGCGGCGTCGGCCACCTCGGCGGCCGTGGTGCCCTTGACGGGCACGAACTCCGCCGCCCGGCGGTTGCCGTAGGTGATGGTGCCGGTCTTGTCGAGCAGCAGCGTCGAGACGTCGCCCGCGGCCTCCACCGCGCGCCCGGACATCGCCAGGACGTTGCGCTGCACCAGCCGGTCCATGCCGGCGATGCCGATGGCGGAGAGCAGCGCGCCGATGGTGGTCGGGATGAGGCAGACCAGCAGGGCGGCCAGCACGATCATCGTCTGCTCGGCCTGCGCGTAGATCGCGAAGGGCTGGAGGGTGACGACGGCCAGCAGGAAGACGATGGTGAGCGAGGCCAGCAGGATGTTGAGGGCTATCTCGTTCGGCGTCTTCTGCCGGGCGGCGCCCTCGACCAGGTTGATCATCCGGTCGATGAAGGTCTCGCCGGGCTTCGTCGTGATCTTGATGACGATGCGGTCGGAGAGGACCTTCGTGCCGCCGGTCACGGCCGAGCGGTCGCCTCCGGACTCGCGGATGACCGGCGCCGACTCGCCCGTGATGGCGGACTCGTCGACGGAGGCCACGCCCTCGACGACGTCGCCGTCGCCGGGGATGACGTCGCCGGCCTCGCACACGACCAGGTCGCCGACGCGCAGCTCGGTGCCCGGCACCGACTCCTCGGTGTCGCCGTTCAGCCGGCGCGCGACCGTGTCGGTCTTGGCCTTGCGCAGGGTGTCGGCCTGGGCCTTGCCGCGGCCCTCGGCGACGGCCTCGGCGAGGTTGGCGAACAGGACGGTCAGCCAGAGCCAGACCGTGATCGCCCAGCCGAACCAGTCGCCCGGGTCCTTCAGCGCCAGCACGGTGGTGGCCACCGAGCCGACCAGCACCACGAACATGACCGGGGCCTTGACCATCACCCGGGGGTCGAGCTTGCGGAACGCGTCCGGCAGCGACTTCAGCAGCTGCGCCGGGTCGAAGAGGCCACCGGAGATGCGGCCGTGCTCCTCGGAGCCGTGGGGACGCTCGTCCTGGGGCTCGTCGGGGGCGGTACGGACAGGGGTGGTGGTGCTCATGAAAGTCCCTCCGCCATCGGGCCAAGGGCCAGGGCCGGGAAGTAGGTCAAGCCGGTGATGATGAGGATCGCGCCGACGAGGAGACCCGCGAAGAGCGGCTTCTCGGTGCGCAGGGTGCCCGCGGTCTCGGGCACGGGCTTCTGCTCGGCGAGCGAGCCGGCCAGCGCCAGGACGAAGACCATCGGCAGGAAGCGGCCGAGGAGCATGGCGAGGCCGATGGTGGTGTTGTACCAGGGCGTGTTGGCGTTGAGGCCGGCGAAGGCGGAGCCGTTGTTGTTGGCGCCGGAGGTGAAGGCGTAGAGCACCTCGGAGAAGCCGTGGGCGCCGCTGTCGTGCACGGAGTTGCCGGCGGTGTTGAGGATCGAATCGGGCGGCGAGGCCAGCGCCATGGACAGGGCGGTGAAGCCCAGCACCAGGGTCGGGGTGATGAGGATGTAGCACGCGGCGAACTTGATCTCGCGGGTGCCGATCTTCTTGCCGAGGTACTCGGGGGTCCGGCCGACCATCAGGCCCGCGATGAACACCGCGATGATCGCCATGACGAGCATGCCGTAGAGGCCGGAGCCGACGCCGCCGGGGGCGATCTCGCCGAGCATCATGCCCAGCAGGGTGATGCCGCCGCCGAGGCCGGTGAAGGAGGAGTGGAAGGAGTCCACGGCACCCGTGGAGGTCAGGGTGGTGGTCGTCGCGAAGATCGCGGAGGCGCCGACGCCGAAGCGCTGCTCCTTGCCCTCCATCGCCCCGCCCGCGGCCTGGAGGGCCGCGCCGTGGCCCGCGTACTCGGTCCACATCATCAGCGCGGTGAAGCCGAGCCAGATCAGGCCCATGGTGGCCAGGATCGCGTAGCCCTG
The DNA here is from genome assembly GCF_020328095.1 of Streptomyces sichuanensis. Lineage (NCBI taxonomy): Bacteria > Bacillati > Actinomycetota > Actinomycetes > Kitasatosporales > Streptomycetaceae > Streptomyces > Streptomyces sichuanensis. The sequence continues at coordinate 119,107 of NZ_JAIXMK010000023.1, read as the reverse complement.
CTTGACGTTGCCGACGAGCCTGCCGAAGGTCCGGGTCAGCGAGAAGGGGATGACGAGGATCAGGAAGATCTCGAAGAGGTTGGTGAAGGCGTTGGGGTTCTCGAACGGGTGGGCGGAGTTGGCGTTGAAGTAGCCGCCGCCGTTGGTGCCGAGCTCCTTGATGACCTCCTGCGAGGCCACGGCACCGCCGTTGACCTGCTGGGTGCCGCCGGCGAGCTGCCCGACCTCGTGGATGCCGGAGAAGTTCTGGATCGCGCCGCAGGCGACGAGGATCAGCGCGCCGGCGACGGAGAGCGGGATCAGGATGCGGACGGTGCCGCGCACCAGGTCGGCCCAGAAGTTGCCCAGTTCGCCGGTGCGGGACCGGGCGAAGCCCCGGACGAGCGCGACGGCGACGGCCATGCCGACGGCGGCGGAGACGAAGTTCTGCACGGCCAGGCCGAGCGTCTGCACGGCGTGGCCCATGGCCTGCTCGCCGGAGTACGACTGCCAGTTGGTGTTGGCGACGAACGACGCGGCGGTGTTGAACGCCTGGTCGGGGCCGATCGCCGTGAAGCCCAGCGACAGCGAGTGGGGCAGGACGCCCTGGAGGCGCTGCAGCAGGTAGAGGAAGAGGAGCGAGACGGCGGAGAAGGCGAGGATGCCGCGCAGGTAGGCCGGCCAGCGCATCTCGGCGCCCGGGTCGGCGCCGATCAGACGGTAGATCCACTTCTCGGGGAGCAGGTGCTTGTCGGAGCTGTAGACCCGGGCCATGTAGTCGCCGAGCGGGCGGTGGACCAGGGCCAGTGCCGCGATGACGGCGGTGAGCTGGAGGATTCCGGAGAGGACGGGACTCATGTCTGCGCTCAGAACCTCTCCGGGAAAACGAGGGCGAGGATCAGGTAGCCCAGCAGGGCGACGGCCACGAGCAGGCCGACGATGTTCTCGGCGGTCACAGCTTCGTCACCCCCTTGGCGACGAGAGCCACCAGCGCGAAGACCGCGATCGTGGTGACGACGAAGGCCACATCGGCCATCGTGTGCTCCTAGAGAGGTTCGGATGAACGGACCTCTAGAGGAAACAGCCAATACCGACGGGTACGGCCTGCGTTGACGCCTCCCTTACGGCCATTAGCGCGCCCTTGACGGATTTCATACGCGTGCCGCCTGGACCTGCGAAAACGCCGCTGGGCCGGAACCCGTAGTACGGGTTCCGGCCCAGCGAAACGGCGTCTTCGAGCCGCCCAGGGCCTGTGGGAAGCCCCTGGGGACGACTGTCGGGTCAGCGCACCTCGGTGATCTCGGGGCCGCGGTTGAGGCGGTCCACACCGCCCGCGAAGCGCGAGCCCTGCTCCTCCTGCTGCAGGCCCTCGGCCACCATCTGGGCGTCCTCGGGCAGCTTCAGGACGATGGGGTCGCGGGGGGCCATCGGGGACTCGCCGCGCACCACAACGGTGTCCCGGAAGATCTGCTCCAGCAGGCCGGCGGTCTGCGGCTGCACCGCGCCCTGGCCGGAGATCACACCGCGCAGGAACCAGCGCGGTCCGTCACATCCGACGAAGCGCACCAGCTGCACGCCCTGGGTGCCGTCCGGCAGGGCCACGGGCACCTGGGCCCGCAGCTCCCAGCCGAGGGGGCCCTCGACCAGGTCCACGACACCGCCCTGCTGGGTGATGCCGCCGGCGATCTCCTCCCGGACCTCGTGCCAGATGCCCTCGCGCTTGGGGGCTGCGAACGCCTGGAGCTGCACCGCGCTGTCGCGCAGCACCACGGTCGCGGCGACGATCGCGTCACCGGCGACCTCGACCCGCAGCTCCATGCCCTCGACGCCGGGCACGAACAGCCCGCCGAGGTCCACCCGGCCGTCGCCGGGCTCCATGACCTCGGAGATGTCCCACGGCCCGTCGGGGCGCGGTTCCGGCTCCAGCCGGATCCGGCTCTCGGCCGCGGTGGCATGTGCGTCATCGTCGGCGGGGGCATCCCCTGCCGACTTCTCGGAGGTCACGTCGTCGAGGTGATCGGCACTCTCGACGACGTCCTCGCTGCGCTTGCGGCGACGACCGAACACGTCACTGTCCTTCCCGGTCGCAGGCGACCGAAGCGAATCCATTCCCCACGGCAGCGTGGCCACCGGTGGACCCGAAGCCCCCTTCGGCCCGCGCCGAGCCGGGAAGCTCCGCCACCTCGTGGAAGCGAACCTTCTCGACCTGCTGAACAACCAACTGGGCGATGCGGTCGAACCTCTCGAACCGGACGCTTTCGCGCGGGTCCAGATTGACCACAATCACCTTGATCTCTCCACGGTACCCGGCATCGATGGTGCCCGGGGCGTTGACCATGGACACTCCGCACCGGGCGGCGAGGCCGGACCGGGGGTGGACGAAGGCGGCGTAGCCGTCGGGCAGCGCGATCGAGATGCCGGTGGGCAGCACCCTGCGCTCACCCGGGGCCAGCTCGGCGGCCTCGGTGGTGACCAGGTCGCAGCCTGCGTCGCCGGGGTGACCGTACGAGGGAATCCCCACCTCGGGGTCGACGCGGCGGATCAGGACGTCGACGGGCTGTCGCACTACGGGTTCACCTCAAAGGCTCGGGCGACCTTCACCTGGTCGGGGTCGGCGAGAGCGGCCTGGATCTCTTCCTTGCGGCCGTTCTCGATGAAGTGGTCGATCTTGACCTCGACGAAGACGGCGTCCGCGTGGACCGCGACCGGCCCCTCCGGGCCGCCGATCCGCCCCGTCGCCGTGCAGTAGATCTTCCGGCCGTGCACCGCGACGGCCTCGGCCTCCAGGTGCAGCACCGTGCCCACCGGCACCGGACGCACGAAGTCCGTCTCCAGCCGGCCGGTCACCGCGATGACCCGCAGGAGCCAGCCCAGCCCGCCCAGCGTCTCGTCCAGCGCCGTGGCCAGCACACCGCCGTGCGCCAGGCCGGGAGCGCCCTGGTGGGCCTCCTTGACCCGGAACTCGGCGGTGACGCTCACGCCCTCGCCCGCCCGCGTCTCCAGGTGCAGCCCGTGCGGCTGCCCGCCGCCACAGCCGAAGCAGTGCTCGTAGTGCGACCCGATGATCTCTCCGGGCGCGGGGGCTTCGGGGTGCCGCACCGGGGGCCCGGCATCGGCCGGCGGTGTCAGCGCTGTCGTTCGTCCACTCACAGGGGCTGACCTTACCCGCGCAGGACGCACCCGGTCCCGTCCGTGCCAAGCTTGTGCGTATGCAGCCTTACGAAGAACGCCTGACGGCGCCCCGTTCCTGGTGGTTCATCGCGGTTCTCACCGGTGTGGCCATGGCGCTGATCCTGCTGCCCCTGGGCACCCTGCCCATGCTCGGCGGGCTCGTCGGCGGCGGGGCGCTCGCGGCGGCCGCGGTCAGTTCGTACGGCTCGGTGCGCATCAGGGTGGTGGGCGGCTCGCTCGTGGCGGGGGACGCGAAGATCCCCGTCGAGGCGCTCGGGGTGCCGGAGGCCCTGGACGCGGAGGAGGCCCGCGCCTGGCGCACGCACAAGGCCGACACCCGGGCGTTCATGCTGCTGCGCGGATACGTGCCGACGGCCGTGCGCATCGAGGTCACGGACCCGGCCGACCCGACGCCCTACCTCTACCTCTCCACGCGCTCCCCGGAGCGCCTGGCGGCCGCTCTGACGGCCGTGCGGGCCTGAGGTCTAGACGGTGTCCTGACCCGGGCCCTGCGCGTCCCAGGGCACCTGGCGTTTGCGCAGGTCCTTGCGGACCTTCTCGGCGAGTCTCTTGGTGTCGCGGCGGTTCATCACCGCACCGACCGTCGCGCCGATCATGAAGGGCGCGAGGTTGGGCAGGTTGCGGAAGGTGCGCTTGAGCACCTGCTGGCGCAGTTCGCGCCGGAGCTGGCCGCCGAGGGCGGCGTTGACCGTCAGCGGGGACGTGACGTCGATGCCCCGCTCGTCGGCCCAGGCTCCGAGGTAGGCGACGGCGCGCTGGCGCACCGTGCCGGCCGCGGGAACGCCGTACACCTCGTGCAGCTCGGCGATGAGCTTGAACTCCACGGCGGCCACGCCGATGATCTCGGCCGCCAGCTCGGCGGGCATGGCGGGCGGCACGGGCAGCATCGCCGCTGCGCCGATGCCGGCGCCCACGGTGGACGTGCCGTAGACGGCCCCGGCCACCAGCTTGTCCGCCAGCTCCTCCGGGCCGAGGCCGGGGAACTGGACGCGAAGGGTCGCGAGGTCGCGCACGGGGATGCGCGGGGCGTTCGCGATGATCCGGTCGGCGACGGCGGTCAGGGCCGCCCGCGCTCCCCGGCCGCCCTGCTGCACCGTGCGGGCGCCACGGCCGACGAGGGCCGCGAGCGGGGCCTTGCGGCCCCGCTCGACGCTCGCGTCGTCACCGGCCCCCGCCGGGCCGCCGGACGCGTCCGCGGCAGGCCCGGTGGTCGGCTCGGGCTGCCGGGAGCGCCGCTTCCGGAACGGGGTCGAGCCTGCCATGGCAGACCCTCACCTCACTCGCAGTCGCGGCAGATCGGCTGACCGTTCTTCTCACCGGCCAGCTGGCTGCGGTGGTGCACGAGGAAGCAGCTCATGCACGTGAACTCATCGGCCTGCTTGGGCAGGACCCGGACGGCCAGCTCCTCGTTGGAGAGGTCGGCGCCGGGCAGCTCCATGCCCTCGGCCGCCTCGAAGTCGTCCACGTCGACGCTCGACGCGGACTTGTCGTTCCGGCGAGCCTTGAGTTCTTCCAGGCTGTCGCTGTCGACGTCCTCGTCGGTCTTGCGTGGGGTGTCGTAATCCGTTGCCATGTCGCTCTCCCCCTCTGGGTGTCTGCGGTATCTCCAGCGCACGTAACGCGTGAGAGGCCGGACTTGTGCCCGACCCGAGGCGGAGATTTTGCCTCACATCAAGGTCTGTTACTCAATCGACACCCAACCGCACACCTGAAGAGGTGATCGGGACGGGTAGCGATCGGGACCCCACCCGGCCCGAAAGCCGGGTGCGGCCGCGCCATCTCGTGTACTTCCCGTGATCAGGACCCCCGGAAACCCCCATTTTTCAGGCGTTCCCGGAGCCACGGCCGTCACGGAGAGTAGATGGCCGGAAGTCGGCGTATGTGACTGAACACACACGGCCACGGTGCCGGTCGGAACGGGTAAATTCCGCCCAAAGCGAACCGGTGGCCGACCTATTGTCTCAGGTCTGCGCGGCTGCTGCGGACCTCCCGGCCCCCTGCGTCAGGTGGGCAGCACCACACGCATGACCAGGCCACCCCCCTCGCGGGGCTCCGCGGTGATCCGCCCGCCGTGCGCGCGGGCCACCGAGCGCACGATGGACAGACCCAGGCCGACGCCCTTGTCGCTGCCCGTACGCTCCGTGCGCAGCCGGCGGAAGGGCTCGAAGATGTTCTCCAGCTCGTAGGCCGGGACGACCGGGCCGGTGTTCTCCACCACCAGCACCGCCTGGCCCGGCTGGGCCTCGGTGGTGACCTCCACCCAGCCGTCCGGGGCGTTGTAGCGCACCGCGTTCTGCACCAGGTTCAGCGCGATCCGCTCCAGCAGCACGCCGTTGCCCTGGACGACCGCGGGCTGGCGGGTGCCCCTGAGCTCGACGCCCTTGACCTGGGCCTCGGCACGGGCCTGGTCGAGGGCCTGGGAGGCCACCTCGGCGAGGTCCACGGGCTTGCGGTCCACGATCTCGTTGTCGCTGCGGGCGAGCAGCAGCAGGCCCTCCACGAGCTGCTCGCTGCGCTCGTTGGTGGCCAGCAGCGTCTTGCCCAGCTGCTGCAGCTCCGGGGAGACCCCGGGGTCGGAGAGGTGGACCTCCAGCAGCGTCCGGTTGATGGCCAGCGGCGTCCGCAGCTCGTGCGAGGCGTTGGCCACGAACCGCTGTTGCGCCGTGAACGCCCGCTCCAGCCGGTCGAGCATCTCGTCGAAGGTGTCCGAGAGCTCCTTCAACTCGTCGTCCGGTCCCCCCAGTTCGATGCGCCGGGTCAGGTCGGTGCCGGCGACCCGGCGGGCCGTCCGGGTGATCTTGCCCAGCGGCGAGAGGACCCGGCCCGCCATGGCGTAGCCGAAGGCGAACGCGATCACGGCGAGGCCCAGCAGCGCCAGCAGGGAGCGGCGCAGCAGGGAGCCCAGGGCCTGGGCGCGCTGGTCGAGCATGCACTGTTCGAGGATGCGGTTGGCCTGCTCGGCGTTGAGGCCGGGCGTCTTCAGGTCCGGGCAGGTGTCGCCGGTGACCCGGACCTGACTGCCGTCGACGAGCTTGATCAGCGGCTCACTGCCCACGCTCAGCGCGTTGGCGGCCAGCAGGTAGATGATCGTCAGCAGCAGCACGCCCGCCATCAGGAACATCCCGCCGTACAGCAGGGTGAGGCGTATGCGGATGGTCGGGCGCAGCCACGGGAACGGGCGGACGACCGGCTGACGGGGGTCCCAGGTGGGCTTGGGCGGCGTCGCCGACGGCCCGGCCTGCGGCGGCGTGGGCGGGGCGGGGGTGGGGGGCGTGGCCGGCATCGCGGGTCAGATCCGGTATCCGGAGCCGGGCACGGTGACGATCACCGGAGGCTCCCCGAGCTTGCGGCGCAGGGTCATGACGGTGACCCGCACGACGTTGGTGAACGGGTCGGTGTTCTCGTCCCACGCCTTCTCCAGCAGCTGCTCGGCCGAGACCACGGCCCCCTCGCTGCGCATCAGCACCTCCAGCACCGCGAACTCCTTGGGCGCCAGCTGTACCTCCTTGCCCTCGCGGAACACCTCGCGGCGGTTGGGGTCCAGCTTGATGCCGGCCCGCTCCAGGACGGGCGGCAGCGCGACGGTCGTGCGCCGGCCGAGGGCCCGGACGCGCGCGGTCAGCTCGGTGAACGCGAACGGCTTGGGGAGGTAGTCGTCGGCGCCGAGCTCCAGGCCCGCCACGCGGTCGCTGACGTCACCGGAGGCGGTCAGCATCAGGACGCGGGTGGGGATGCCGAGCTCGACGACCTTGCGGCAGACGTCGTCGCCATGGACGACCGGCAGGTCGCGGTCGAGCACGATGACGTCGTAGTCGTTGACGGCGATGCGCTCCAGGGCGGCGGCCCCGTCGTACACGACGTCGACGGCCATGGCCTCCCGGCGCAGTCCGGTGGCTACGGCGTCTGCGAGCAGCTGCTCGTCCTCGACGACGAGTACGCGCACGGCGCTGATCCTTCCTCTTGTGCCCCTCTGGGCAGCCTCGATGACCCCGTTGGGTCACTCCATCCTGCCTCGGATGTCGATAAACCGGCCGTAAGGGGTGCTCCTCGGCCGGACGGGGCAGGGATTCCGGATTGCTTGCCGGTGGCAGGTTTCCCTCCGGGCGGGGGTGGGGAAGACGTCTGCACACCCGCGATCACGCTTCTCCGTACGTCCACGCGTACCCGGATACCCACGCACGTGATCGTTTTCGCCGTGGCACACCCCCGTGCCGCCTACCCACGACGAGGGGGCGCAGCACCATGGACGCGTTCACCGCTGGCATCCTGCAGCGCATAGAGAGCACCCGGTCCGACCTCGACCACGCCCGCCGTACGGGCGACGAGTACCTCGCCGACGTCGAACAGGCGGAGCTGGACGACCTCCACCGCCTGGCCGCCGAGCACGGCGTAGCGATCAACGCGCTCTGACGCTCGCAAGGCGCCCCGGCACCGTCTGGACGGTGCCGGGGCGCTTTGCCGTGTCCCGGGGCCTGCGGGGCGGCAGGGGCCGCCCACCGGGCCGTGGCGGACGGGGTCAGTCGTGCCAGGCCCCCAGGGCCTCCAGCCGCTCCTGGAGGGGCTCGAACAGGCCGGGGGGTGCCGCCACCGTCAGCTCGCCCGACGCGGGCTCGCCGGGCCGCCCGCCGGTGAGGGCGCCCGCCTCGCGGGCGATCAGCGCGCCCGCGGCGTGGTCCCACGGGTTCAGGCCCCGCTCGTAGTAGGCGTCGATCCGGCCGGAGGCCACGTCGCACAGGTCGATCGCGGCGGAGCCGCTGCGCCGGATGTCACGGACCTCCGGCAGCAGCGCCCGCAGGACCTCCGCCTGGGCGGCCCGCCGGTCGGTCAGGTAGCCGAAGCCGGTGCCCAGCAGGGCCTGGGCGAAGGGCGCTGCCGGCCGGCAGCGCAGCCGCCGGTCGCCCAGGAAGGCGCCCTCGCCGCGCACCGCCCGGTAGGTCTCGCCGCGCACCGGCGCCGTGACGACGCCGACGACGGCCTCGCCGTCGATCTCCGCGGCGATGGACACGGCCCAGGCCGGGAGGCCGTAGAGGTAGTTGACCGTCCCGTCGACCGGGTCGATGACCCAGCGCACCCCGCTGGTGCCCTCGCTGCTGGTGCCCTCCTCGCCCAGCAGCCCGTCCCGGGGACGGCGCTCGGCGAGGAAGGAGGTGATCAGCTTCTCGGCGGCGATGTCCATCTCGGTGACCACGTCGATGGGGCTGGTCTTCGTCGAGGCCACGCCGAGGTCGGCCGGACGGCCGTCCTTCAGCAGGGCGCCGGCCCGCTCGGCGGCCTCCAGGGCCACGGCCAGCAGTTCGGCCTTGAGGGTGTCGCTCACGATGGTGGTGCTCCTTACGCGTACGGGCTGTCGGCGCCCGCGGCCGCCGGGCGGGGCGCCCGGGCCGGGCAGCAGCCGGCGGGGCAGAGGTCGTGGCCGGGGCCGAGCGCGCCCAGCGCACAGCGCTCGGGCAGCTCGCCGCGCTCGCTCGCGGCGCGCTCCAGGACGAGCTCCCGCACGGCGGCGGCGAAGCGGGGGTCGGCCCCGACGGTGGCGGCCCGGGCGACCGGCAGGCCCAGCTCGGCGGCCTTGGCCGTGGCCTCGGTGTCGAGGTCGTACTTGACCTCCATGTGGTCGGAGACGAAGCCGATCGGGACCATGACCACGGCCGGCGCCCCCTCGCCGTGCACGGCTTCCAGGTGGTCGCAGATGTCGGGTTCGAGCCAGGGGATGTGCGGGGCGCCGCTGCGCGACTGGTAGACCAGGCGCCACGGGCGGTCGGTGCCGGTCCGCTCGCGCACCGCTTCGGCGACGAGCCGGGCCACGTCCAGGTGCTCGGCGACGTACGCCCCGCCGTCGCCGTGGCCCTCGGCCGGGCCGGAGGTGTCGGCGGCGGCCGTGGGGATGGAGTGCGTGGTGAAGGCGAGGTGCGCGCCGGCCCGTACGTCCTCGGGCAGCCGGTCCAGCGCGGCCAGCGTCGCGTCGACCACGGGCCGGACGAAGCCGGGGTGGTTGAAGTAGTGCCGCAGCTTGTCCACGCGTGGCAGGGGCAGACCCTCCGCCTCCAGCGCGGCCAGGGCGTCGGCGAGGTTCTCGCGGTACTGCCGGCAGCCGGAGTAGGAGGCGTAGGCGCTGGTGGTCAGGGTGAGCACGCGGCGGTGGCCGTCGGCGACCAGCTCGCGCAGGGTGTCGGTCAGGTACGGCGCCCAGTTGCGGTTGCCCCAGTAGACCGGCAGGTCCACGCCGTGCGCGGCGAAGTCCTCGCGCAGGGCGCGCAGCAGCTCGCGGTTCTGGTCGTTGATGGGGCTGACGCCGCCGAAGAGGAAGTAGTGCTGCCCGACCTCCTTGAGCCGCTCGCGGGGGATGCCGCGCCCGCGGGTCACGTTCTCCAGGAACGGCACGACGTCGTCCGGTCCCTCGGGCCCGCCGAAGGAGAGCAACAGCAGGGCGTCATAGGGGGCGTGGGCTGACTGATCCGACATGGCCCCGATCCTGCCACCCGGTACTGACAGGCGGGAAATGCGAGTGCGGCGGGGAAAGCCGGCCCGTAAGCTGTATCGGCCTCCAACAGTCCTTACGGCACCCTCCGTCCGTCCCTCTGAGCCTCCACGGGAGCCGTCGTTGTCCAGTCCGTACGGTGCGATATTCGCCGCCCCCGGCGCCAAGGGCTTCTCCGCGGCCGGTTTCTTCGGCCGGCTGCCGCTGTCGATGATGGGCATCGGTATCGTCACGATGGTCTCGCAGCTCACCGGCCGCTACGGCCTGGCGGGCGCGCTGTCCGCGACCCTGGCGCTGGCGGCGGCGGTGTGCGGCCCGCAGATCTCCCGGCTGGTCGACAGGCTGGGGCAGCGCCGGGTGCTGCGGCCGGTGACGGCCGTCTCGCTCGTCTCGGTGGCGGGGCTGCTGGTGAGCGCGCACGAGCGGTGGCCGGACTGGACGCTGTTCCTCTTCTCGGCCGGCGTGGGCTGCGTGCCCAGCGTGGGTTCGATGGTGCGGGCCCGCTGGGCGGCGATCTACGAGGGGTCGCCGCGCGAGCTGCACACGGCCTACTCCGCCGAGTCCGTCATCGACGAGGTGGTCTTCATCGTCGGGCCGATCCTGTCGATCGGCCTGTCCACGGCGTGGTTCCCCGAGTCGGGCCCGCTGCTCGCCGCCTGCTTCCTCGGAGCCGGCGTCTACTGGCTGACCGCCCAGCGGGCCACCGAGCCCCGGCCCCACCCGCGCACGGAGCACTCGGGCGGCTCCGCGCTGAAGTCTCCGGGACTGCAGGTGCTGGTGGGCGTCTTCGTGGCCACCGGTGCCATCTTCGGCTCGGTCGAGGTGGTGACCGTGGCCTTCGCCGAGGAGCAGGGCCACAAGGCGGCGTCGAGCCTGGTGCTGGCCGTGTACGCACTGGGCTCCTGTCTGGCGGGGGCCGTCTTCGGACTGCTGCACCTGAAGGGCGAGCCGGCCCGCCGCTGGGTTCTGGGCGTGTGTGCGATGGCCGTGAGTATGATCCCCCTCCAACTGGTCGGGAACCTGCCGTTCCTGGCCGTGGCGCTCTTTGTCGCGGGCCTGTCCATCGCGCCGACGATGGTCACCACCATGGCCCTCGTCGAGCAGTACGTACCGCGCGCACAGCTGACCGAGGGCATGAGCTGGACGAGCACCGGGCTCGCGGTCGGGGTGGCGCTCGGCTCGTCGGCCGCCGGCTGGGCGGTGGACGCCGCCGGCGCCGCGGCGGGGTACGCGGTGCCCGGCGCGGCGGGAGTGCTCGCGGCCGCCGGCGCGTTCCTCGGGTACCGCCGGCTCCGGCCGGCGCCGGAGCGGGTGGGGGTTCGCATTGACGACGGCGACGACACGGGCGAGCAGTGCCTGGCGTAGCAGCGGACGACGCAACGGAGAATGGCGCAACTGGGCGGGCAACGTCACCGCACGGCCCGTGCGAACGGTCGCCCCGGCGACGGCGGAGGAGCTGGCGGACGCCGTCGTCCGAGCGGCCTCGGACGGTCTGAGGGTCAAGGCGGCCGGCTCCGGTCACTCCTTCACCGCGGCCGCCGCCACGGACGGCCTGCTGATACGCCCCGAGCGGCTGACCGGCATCCGCTCGCTGGACCGGGCCGCCGGGACGGTGACGGTCGCCGCGGGCACGACGCTGCGGCACCTCAACCGCACGCTGTCGGCACACGGCCTGTCGCTGACGAACATGGGCGACATCATGGAGCAGACGGTCTCCGGGGCCGTCAGCACCGGCACGCACGGCACCGGCCGGGACTCGGGTGCGATCGCCGCCCAGATCCGCGGCCTGGAGCTGGTGACCGCCGACGGCGCGGTGCTGACCTGCTCGGCACAGCAGAACGCGGACGTCTTCGCCGCGGCCCGTGTGGGGCTCGGCGCCCTGGGTGTGATCACCGCGATCACCTTCGCCGTCGAGCCGGAGTTCCTGCTCAGGGCGCGGGAGGAACCCATGCCCCTCGACCGGGTGACGACCGAGTTCGATCAGCTGGTCGCCGAGAACGAACACTTCGAGTTCTACTGGTTCCCGCACACGGCGAGCTGCACCACCAAGCGCAACAACCGCAGCCCGGGTCCCGCGGCACCGGCCGGCCGGTTCGGCGGCTGGGTGGAGGACGAGCTGCTCTCCAACGGCGTCTTCGGTGCCGCCTGCGCCCTGGGCCGTGCCGTGCCGGCGGCCGTCCCCGGCATCGCCGCCCTCGCCGCCCGCGCCCTGTCGGCCCGTACGTACACCGACGTGCCCTACAAGGTCTTCACCAGCCCGCGCCGCGTCCGCTTCCTGGAGATGGAGTACGCGCTGCCACGGGCGGCGGCGATGGCGGCGCTGCAGGAGCTGCGGAAGATGATCGAGCGCAAGCGGCTGCGCGTCGGCTTCCCCGTGGAGGTGCGGACGGCCCCGGAGGACGACGTCCCCCTGTCCACGGCGTCCGGGCGGGACACCGCCTACCTCGCCGTACACATGTACAGGGGAACACCGCACCGGGCGTACTTCACCGCGGCCGAGCAGATCATGACCGCCCACGGCGGCCGGCCGCACTGGGGGAAGCTGCACAGCCGCGACGCGGCGTACCTGGCCGGCGTCTATCCGCGCTTCGGGGAGTTCACCGCGGTGCGGGACCGGCTGGACCCGCACCGCGTGTTCGGCAACGACTACCTGCGGCGCGTGCTCGGGGAGTGAGGCGGCGCGGCCGGGCCTAGGCGGTCGTGCCCGGCCCGGTACCGGTGGTCGTGCCCGCCGCGGCGTTCTGACCCTGCGGGGAGGCGGAGGGGGCGCCACCGGCGCCGCCGGTCCCCTGGCCGCCGGTCGCACCGCCCTTGCCGTCGCCGCTCGTGCCGCCGCCCGGGGACCCGCTGGGCGCGGGCGTGGTGTCCGGCGACGGCGTGCCGCCGCCCCCGGCCGAGGGGGAGGTCTTCGGGTCCGGCGTCTGCCGGCCCGTACCGCCGCCCGGCTGCGAGGCGCCGGGGGAGGGCGTCGGGGTGTCGTCGCGGCCGGGCCGCTCGCTGCCGCCGTCCCGGGAGCCGCCGGTTCCGGGCTCCTGCCGCCGGTCGTCGTCCTGCTGCTTCCCCTGCTTCTCCGGCTGGAACAGGCGGCTGACGGTCGTCCCGTCCTTGCTGCCGTCGGCGCTGGAGCCGGAGACCAGCTCGACCGCGGTCACCGTGCCCATCGCGAGGGCGAAGACGGCTCCGGCGGCCAGCAGGGGGCGCTTCCAGCCGCGCAGCCGGGTGCCGTGGACCGTGCCGTGGCCGTACTCCCCGGATTCCCGGGATGCCCCGGACCATCCGTCGGTGTGCGCGTGAGGGAGCGCGCCGGTGTACGCACCGGCGTGCGCCCGCGAGGGCGCCCGGTGCCCGTCGGAACGGGACGCCTGAGGCAGGAGTTGCGTACGGTCCTCGGCCCGGGGCGGCGCAGGAGGCTCGTCGGCCGTGCCCCGCACCGGAAGGCGGCCGGGCCGCGGCTCCGGCCGGTTCGCCGACGGGGTCGTCGCGTCGCGGAACTGCTCACCCGTACGTTTGAACAGGTGATGAAAGACCGTGCCACCCGTGGTGGCCACCACGCTGACGACACCGGCACCGATGACCGTGCCATATACACCGAGTTTGCCCGCGAGCAGTGCCGCAATCACCGCCGCCAGCGCACTACCGGACACTTGTGCGACGCTCAGGTCCAGGCGCCTGTCCTTGGCTTTTGCCTCGCTTTCGGCTTTGTCGTCCATCTCCAACCCCTGTTGGTACCTTCGGTCCCTGTTGTAGACAGAAGAGACATTCGAGCCTAACGAACAGTTCCGAATCGGGCGATTGTGTGAACCTCGCCACCCATGGGTAGGCGCCCCGCCACAAGGGGCGCATTTCAACTCCCTTGTCGCAGGTGAACTTCGCTGGCGCGCCGATCCACCCCCAGTGGCCCGAATGGAGTACTGTGACGAGCCCTGGCCCCAATATCCCGTCCGGCTGCCCGGAACCCACCGGAACCGACGGGAGGGGCCCGGGCGGCTCTCGCCCCGTCAACTCGGCAATGTTGTGGCAGGCTGCTACCCGGGCAGGCCACACTCGACTAGCGGAAGCAGCGACGCAGGTGACGTCGGCAGGCACCACCCGGGAGGTCCCCATGCCCGAACTGCGTGTCGTGGCAGTCTCCAACGACGGCACACGGCTGGTGCTCAAGGCTGCGGACAGCACGGAGTACACGCTTCCCATCGACGAGCGGCTGCGTGCCGCCGTGCGCAACGACCGTGCGCGTCTCGGCCAGATCGAGATCGAAGTGGAGAGCCACCTCCGCCCCCGCGACATCCAGGCCCGCATCCGGGCCGGTGCGTCCGCGGAGGAAGTCGCGCAGCTCGCGGGCATCCCCGTGGAGCGGGTCCGGCGCTTCGAGGGCCCCGTGCTCGCCGAGCGCGCCTTCATGGCGGAGCGCGCCCGCAAGACGCCCGTGCGCCGTCCGGGTGAGAACGCCGGCGGACCGCCGCTCGGCGAGGCCGTGGCGGAGCGCCTGGTGCTGCGCGGCGCCGACAAGGACACCGCCCAGTGGGACTCCTGGCGCCGCGACGACGGCACGTGGGAGGTCCTGCTCGTCTACCGCGCCGCCGGCGAGCCGCGCGCGGCGAGCTGGACGTACGACCCGCCGCGCCGGATCGTTCAGGCGCTGGACGACGAGGCCCGCGCGCTGATCGGCGAGACCGACGACACGCCCGAGCCGAGCTTCCCGTTCGTGCCGCGCATCGCCCGTCTGCCGCGCGACCGGCCGCTGGACCGCTCCCTGGACCGGCAGCAGCAGGCCCCCTCGACGGATCCGGAGGCTTCCTCCGACGAGGCCCCGGCCGAGGAGACCGCCAAGGAGCGGGACTCCCTGACGAGCCTGCTCGAAGCGGTGCCCAGCTTCCGGGGCGACATGGTCGTCCCGGAGACGGCCGGCACGGCCCCCGCCCCGGCCCCCGACACGCCGGACGAGGAAGCGGATGCGGTGGATCCGCCCGCGCCGGCCGCCAGCGCGGGATCCGCGTACGCCGATGTGCTCATGCCGCGCTCCGTCGCCGGTCACCGCGAACGCCTCATCGGCACCACGGACCGCCAGGCCGAGGCCGACGGCGTCCGCCCGGGCCGCCGCGCGGCGGTCCCGAGCTGGGACGAGATCGTCTTCGGCACCCGGCGCAAGAAGCAGGACTGACGGCGTGCGCCCCGGGTCTCCCGGGGCGCGGCGGCGTCAGCCCGGCAGCGGTCCCGTGGCCACCGGCCGGGCCGGGTCGGACGTCCATTCGCTCCACGAACCGACGTACAGGGCCGCGGAGATGCCCGCCGTCTCCAGTGCGAGTACCTGCTGCGCCGCGGAGACGCCGGACCCGCAGTAGACGCCCACCTCGGTCCCGTCCACCGCCCCCAGTCCGGCGAACCGCGCCGCGAGCTCCCGCGCGGGCCGCAGGCGGCCGTCCTCGCCCACGTTGTCCGTGGTGGGCGCCGAGACGGCCCCGGGGATGTGCCCGGCGACCGGGTCGAGCGGCTCCACCTCACCGCGGTAGCGCTCCCCCGCCCGGGCGTCGAGCAGCAGCCCCCGGCGCGCCAGCGCCGCCGCGCCGTCCGCGTCGAGGACCGGCAGCGCCCCCGGCCGCGGGACGAAGTCGCCCTCCGTCACCGTCGGCACCTCGGTCACCGGCCGGCCCCCGGCCGCCGTCCAGGCGGCGAAGCCGCCGTCGAGCACGCGCACGGACGGGTGCCCGGCCCAGCGCAGCAGCCACCACGCCCGGGCGGCGGCCCAGCCCAGACCCCCGTCGTACACGACGACCGGGTGGTCCGCCCGGACGCCGGCCCGCCGCATCGCCGCCCCGAACTCCCCGGCGTCCGGCAGCGGGTGACGCCCCCTCGCCCCCGGCGCGGAGGCCAGCTCCGCATCCATGTCGACGTAGACGGCTCCGGGGAGGTGGCCCGCCGCGTACTCCGGCCGGCCGGGCGGCCCGCCGGGCCGGTAGCGGATGTCCAGGAGCGTCGGCGGCCGCTCGCCCGCCGCCTCGCTCTCCCATTGCGTCGCGGTGATGATGGCAGTCATACCCCCATCCTGGCGTACCGGCATTGCGCCGAACGGCCCCCTGGCCAGACGCCACGATGCTGATCGATACTGGACGCCGACCCGCGGGCGGTGAAGC
The DNA here is from genome assembly GCF_020328095.1 of Streptomyces sichuanensis. Classification (NCBI taxonomy): domain Bacteria; kingdom Bacillati; phylum Actinomycetota; class Actinomycetes; order Kitasatosporales; family Streptomycetaceae; genus Streptomyces; species Streptomyces sichuanensis. Next base: position 103,333 of record NZ_JAIXMK010000023.1, on the reverse strand, counting down.
GGAACGCGAATGCGGGCATTCTCCCGCGGGAACCGGTGAAGTCCGGCGCGGCCGGAGGCGTCCCACGACCGGTGGTGCAAACATCTGGTCGGGCACCGCCCTGTACCACCCCGCGCGCGCCGGAGCGGGACGCGCGGCCACCACGAGGGTCCGAGGAGACGACTGACGATGACCGAGGTATGGGGATCCTCCGGGACCGGCGAGGAGGAGGGCCCGCGGCAGGCACCCGGCACCCCCTGCTGGACCGGGCTCATGGTGCACGACCTGGAGACGGCCAAGGAGTTCTACGGCGCGCTGTTCGGCTGGTCGTACTACGACCCGGGCCCGCGCCACCTGGGACCGTACGTCCGGGCGACGCTCGACGGCCGCAACGTCGCCGGAATCGGCGAACTGCCGCCCGACCGTCAACTCACGGGCTCCTGGACCACCTATCTGGCGAGCGACGACGCGGACGTGTGCGCGGAGTGGATCCACTGCGCCGGCGGCACGGTCGGGGTGGGCCCGCTGGCGGCCGAGCGGGCGGGGCGGCTGGTGCTGGCCTCCGACCCGGCGGGGGCCTCCTTCGGCGTCTGGCAGGGGCAGCGGCTGCTGGGCTCCCGGCCGGAACGCACGCCGGGCACCCCGGTCTGGCACGAACTGGTGACCCACGACGCGTCGGTGGTCCTGAAGTTCTACCGCGCGCTCTTCGGCTACGAGGCCAAGGCTGCCGGCGACATGGACGGCGAGACGGTCACGCTGCACGTGGACGGGCGCCCGGTGGCCGCGATCCGCAGCGCCGGCCCCGGGCTGCGCCAGCCGCACTGGATGCCGTACTTCGAGGCGGCGGACGTGGACACGGCCGCCGGGCGGGTCACGGAGCTGGGCGGCCGGGTGGTGAGCGCTCCGCAGGAGACGCCGGCCGGCCGGGTGGCGACGGTCACGGACCCGGAGGGCTCGGCCTTCACCCTGCTGCGGACGGCCGGCTAGCCGGACCGCGCCGGCTCGCCGCGGGTCACTCGGAGCCGACGGGGTCCACGGGCAGCACGTCGGGCGACAGGGCGGCGGCGTGCGCGGCGGCGGCCGTCAGCCGGCGGCGGTGGTGCCGGCGGCACAGCACCTCGTAACCGACCACGGTCTCGGGCTGGTTGACGTCGCCGACGACGATCTGCTCGCCCTCGACGACCATGTGGCCACCGATCGTACGGGCGTTGTGCGTGGCCCGGGCCCCGCACCAGCACAGCGCTTCGACCTGCAGGACCTCGATGCGGTCGGCGAGCTCGACCAGGCGCTGGGAACCGGGGAAGAGCTTGGTGCGGAAGTCGGTGGTGATGCCGAACGCGAAGACGTCCAGTTCGAGGTCGTCGACGACCCTGGCCAGCTGGTCGATCTGGTCCGGGGTGAGGAACTGCGCCTCGTCCGCTATGACGTAATCGGCGCGGCCGCCCGCCGAGAGGTGCGCGACGAGGTGCGCGTAGAAGTCGAACCCCTCCCCCGCCTCGACGGAGTCGGTGACCAGGCCCAGCCGGGAGGACAGCTTGCCCGCGCCCGCACGGTCGTTGCGGGTGAAGATCATGCCTTGCAGGCCACGGGCCGAACGGTTGTGCTCGATCTGCAGAGCGAGGGTGCTCTTTCCACAGTCCATGGTTCCGGAGAAGAACACCAGCTCGGGCATGGGAAGGCCAATGCCTTTCGTCTTGTCGGCGGGGGTGGGTGAGAAGCGTGGGGGCGGGCGGCGGGCCCGTCAGGAGCGCACTTCGAGGAGCGGCACGAGCTGCTCGACGGGCGTCATGGAACCGTGCAGGCCGACCATGGTCGATTCGTTCGGTTCGGTCTCGGTCGCCACGATCGCGATGTCGTCGCGCGCGGCCGCGACGACGTCACCGATGCGTGCGTGCACCCGGTCGTCGACGCCCTGGCCGGGCGGCCCGAACCAGCCCGCCTCGATCGCCTCGTCCCGTCCGGCGACCCACATCTGCTCGCCGAGCACCTCGCGCCACACGGCCAGCACGTCGGCGGCCGCGCCGGGCACCGCGTAGACGTGCCGGGCCCGGGCCTCGCCGCCCAGGAGCGCCACGCCGGCGCGCAGCTCCCAGTCCTCGTCGAAGTCGATGCGCGACTCCGGGTCGAAGGGGATGTCGATCATGCCGTGGTCGGCGGTGACGTACAGCGCGGAGCGCGGGGGCAGCTGCTCGGCCAGGCGCTGGGCGAGCAGGTCCACGTACATCAGCTGGCCGCGCCACTCGTCGGAGTCGACGCCGAAGCGGTGGCCCTTGCCGTCCACCTCGCTGTAGTAGGTGTAGACGAGCGAGCGGTCCGCCGCGCCCAGCCGGTCGGCGGCGAGGTCCATCCGCTCCTCGCCGGAGAGGCGGCCGTGGAAGGTGCCGCCACTCAGTGCGATCTTCGTCAGCGGGGTGTGCTCGAAGTCGGGGGACGAGACCTGGCAGGTGGCGACGCCGGCGGCGTCGGCGAGCTGGAAGACGGTGGGGTACGGCTGCCAGGCGTGCGGGTCGGTCCACGGGCGCCAGCGCAGCTGGTTCATCAGCCGGCCGGTGGCCGGGTCGGCGACGGTGTAGCCGGGCAGGCCGTGGGCGCCGGGCGGCAGGCCCGTGCCGACCGAGGCCAGGGACGTGGCGGTGGTCGACGGGAAGCCGGCCGTCATGGGCGCGCCGGTGCCGTTCATCGAGCTCGGCAGCAGCGAGTGCAGGAAGGGCGCCTCGTCCGGGTGGGCGCGCAGCAGCTCCCAGCCCAGGCCGTCGATGAGGAAGACGCAGACCCGGTCGGCGGGGGCCAGTTCCATGCCCGTGCCGAGGCCGGGCACGCCCATGCCCGCGGCGATCGTCGGCAGCAGGTCGGCGAGCGAGCCGGTGCCGTAGCGGGGCAGCGGGGCGGAGCGGGGGTCGAGCGGGGCCGGCTCGGGCCAGGCGGAGCCGGCGAAGGCGGGATGGGACATCAGCGGGCGGTCGCCGCGGTGGCCTCGGAGAGCGACTGGGCGAAGGCGAGGGCCTGGCGGACGGTGTCCGGGCCGTCACCCGCCTCGCTGACCCGCAGGCTCAGGTCGTCGGCGGTGGAGGAGCCGGTGTAGCCGTGATCGGCGTCGCAGTTGGGGTCGCCGCAGGCGGCCGGCTCCAGGTCGATGCGGGAGACGGCGCCCCAGCCGATGGTCAGGACGACCTCGCGGGGCAGGGTGCCCGGGGTGTACGCCTCCGGGTTGGCGACGACGCGGCTGAGCACGACCGAGGAGATGCGGTCGAGCTTGACCGACTCGGTGGACGTGGTGGCGTACGGCGACGGGGAGGTGTTGTCGGCGGCCTGCTCGTCGGTGTGGCTGACGATGAATCGGGTGCCGGTCAGGACGAGGACCGTGACGTGACGGCGCACCTCGTTGGAATCGAAGGTCGTCTCCTGGTGGACCAGGTACGACACGACCGGCTCCCCGCCCACGGCGGCCTCCACCGCCTCGGCCACGAGAGCCGGGTAGTAGCCGCTGCGCTCGATGGCCGCGCGCAGCCCCTGGGTCGTCGTACCGGTCTTCGCCATATGCCCATCCTACGGGGCGTACGGGACCCCTCTGCCGCCGATCCCGGGCAGGGCGCTCAGTACGGCGGCAGACTGCGCGGGCCGAGGTCGGTGCGGGCCGGTGGCGGGGCGATGCGCAGGGATGCGCCGAGGACGTGCACGCCGTGCTGGGCGACGATCACCGGCTCCAGGTCGGCGCCCACGACCTCGGGGTGGTCGTCGACCAGGCGGGACACGCGCAACAGCAGCTCCTCCAGCGCCGGGGTGTCGACGGGGGTGGAGCCGCGCCAGCCGAAGAGCAGGGGCGCGGTGCGGACGGAGCGGATCAGCTCGGCGGCGTCCCGGTCGGTGGCGGGCACGAGGCGGTGGGCCGTGTCGCCGAGCAGCAGGGAGGGGGCGCCGGCCAGCCCGAAGGAGAGGACGGCCCCGGCGGCGGGGTCGATGGTGGCCCGGACGACGGTGTCGACGCCGCGCGGGGCCATGGACTGCACGACGAGGCGGATCTCCTCGGGTCTGCCGAGGAGCTCGGTCAATTCGGTGTAGGAGCGGCGCAGTTCGGCCTCGCTGCCGAGGTCGAGCCGGACGCCGCCGAGGTCGGCGCGGTGGCGCAGGTGCGGGGCGGTGGGCTTGAGGGCGACGGGGTAGCCCAGGCGCTCCGCGGCGCGGACGGCTCCGTCGGGGTGGGGTGCGGGGAGGGCGGGCAGCACGGCGATGCCGTAGCGGGCGAGCAGCCGCTGGGTGTCGGCGGCGGAGAGCGTCACGGCGCGGGTCGCGTGGTGGGCGGTGAGGAGGACGTCGATGTCGGCGGCGGCGCCGGCCTCGTCGATGTCGTCGTACTCGGGCACGCGCCCGGGGGTGGCAGCCTGCTTGCGCCACTGGGCGTAGCGCACGGCCTCGGCGAGCGCCCGGACGGCGCGCTCGGCGGCGGGGTAGGCGGGTATGCGGACCGCCGGCGGCGCGGGGGGCGGTCCGTCGCCGGGCGCCGGGGCCGGGGCCGTTGGGGCGGCGAGGGCCTCGGGGAGGCCGGGGATCTCCAGGTGGACGACGGCCACGGGCTTGGCGGCCGGGGCCGCGGCGACGGCGTCGCGCAGGGCCTCGGCGAGGTCGGCGGCGGAGGTGTCGCCGACCCAGGGGATGGCGGTGACGACGACGGCGTCGCAGGCCCGGTCGGCGAGGGCCTCGCTCAGGGCCGTGCGGAAGTCCGCCGGGGTGGCGGCGGTGGTCAGGTCGCGCGGCATGAGGGGGCGCAGCCCGTCGGTGAGGCAGGCGTCGTAGGTGAGCAGGGCGAGGGACTCGGAGTTGCCGAGGATGGCGACGCGGGGGCCGTCGGGCAGGGGCTGGGAGGCGAGGAGCAGGCCCGCGTCGGCGAGCTCGGTGACGGTGTCGACGCGGATGACGCCGGCCTGGCGCAGCAGGCCGGAGACGGTGGCGTCGGGGATGCGGGTGGTGGGGACGGTGTGCCCGGCGGGCGCCGCGGAGCCGTGGCGGGCGCCCTTGACGACGACGAGCGGCTTGCGGGCCGCGGTCCGTCTGGCCAGGCGTGCGAACTTGCGCGGGTTGCCGATGGATTCCAGGTACATCAGGGCGACGTCGGTGTCGGGGTCGTCGTGCCAGTACTGCAGGAAGTCGTTGCCGGAGACGTCGGCGCGGTTGCCGGCGGAGACGAAGGTGGAGATGCCGACGAGGCCGGCCGCACGCCGGTGCAGGCCGCTGAGCAGGGCGATGCCGATCGCGCCGGACTGGCTGAAGAGGCCAACGCGCCCGGCGGCGGGGAGCTCGGGCGACAGGGAGGCGTTGAGCCGGACGCCGGCGGCGGTGTTGATCAGGCCGAGGGCGTTGGGGCCGATGACGCGCATGCCGTAGGTGCGGGCCTGCCGGACGAGCTCGCGCTGGCGCTCGCGGCCCTCGGCCCCGCTCTCGGCGTAGCCGGCGGACAGGACGACCAGGCCCTGGACGCCGTGCTCGCCGCAGTCGGCGACGACGGCGGGGACGTGCTCGGCGGGGACGGCGACGACGGCGAGGTCGACGGGGTCCTCGATGGTGAGGACGGAGCGGTGGGCGGGGACGCCCTCGGGCTCCAGGACGGAAGGCTCCGCGGGGAAGGCGGTGTTGACGGCGTAGGTGCGTCCGGTGAAGCCGCCCGCCAGGACGTTGCGCAGCACGGTGCGGCCGAGGCCGCCCGGCTCGCGGCCGGTGCCGACGACGGCGAGCGAGCGGGGGGCGAGGAGCCGCTGCACCGAGCGGGCCTCCGCGAGCCGCTCGCGGGCGCGCTGGACGGCGAGCGAGGCGTCGGTGGGTTCGAGGTCGAACTCCAGGCGGACGATGCCGTCCTCGAAGCTGCGCTTCTGGGTGTAGCCGGCGTCCGTGAAGACCTTGATCATCTTCGTGTTGGCGGGCAGCACTTCGGCGGCGAAGCGCCGGATGGAGCGCTCGCGGGCGACGGCCGCGATGTGCTCCAGCAGGGCGGAGGCCACGCCCCGGCCCTGGTGGGCGTCCTGCACGAGGAAGGCGACCTCGGCCTCGTCGGCGGCGCCGGAGGCCGACATGCCGCGGCCGTCGATGCGGTCGTAGCGGACGGTGGCGATGAACTCGCCTCCGACGGTCGCGGCGAGGCCCACCCGGTCGACGTAGTCGTGGTGGGTGAAGCGGTGCACGTCCCGGTCGGAGAGGCGGGGGTAGGGGGCGAAGAAGCGGTAGTACTTGGACTCGTCCGAGACCTGTTCGTAGAAGCTGACGAGGCGCTCCGCGTCGTCGGGCGTGATGGGGCGGATCCGCGCGGTGCCTCCGTCGCGCAGCACGACATCGGCTTCCCAGTGAGCCGGGTACACATGCTCGGGCGGCGTCTGCATGGGGCCAGCGTAAGGCCGGGCACCGACAAGCGGTGGTGGCGTCCGGCCCCCGGTCACGGGGCCGGACGGCCCGGGCGGGGGCGCGCGGGGCATCGTGCGCCCCGTGCGACAATGGTCTAGACAACCAATATCGACTTGAAGGGCAACACCATGGTTGAGCGCCGCGTAAACGTCGGCTGGGCCGAGGGCCTGCACGCCCGGCCCGCGTCGATCTTCGTCCGTGCGGCGACCGCCGCCGGCGTCCCCGTGACGATCGCCAAGGCGGACGGCAACCCCGTCAACGCCGCCTCCATGCTCGCCGTGCTGGGCCTGGGCGCCCAGGGTGGCGAGGAGATCGTCCTGGCCACCGAGGCCGAGGGTGCCGAGGCCGCGCTCGACCGTCTGGCCAAGCTCGTCGCCGAGGGGCTTGAGGAGCTCCCGGAGACCGTCTGACGCTCCGGCCGTCCGGACGTCTTTCCTCTGTTTTCCTTTTCCGCCCGCTCCACGGGAGCGGGCGTGCGGCGGGGCCGCGGCGGCCGGAAGGCCACCGCGGCCCCGCTGTTCACATCCGGCCGGGAACCGCCACGAATTCCCCGCCGCTATTCCCCATGAATAGCGGCCGGTTGTTAAGAACGGGCGCTCGCCGTGTTGACGGATTGTTTCGGCGCCGGCACCGTTTCCGCGCCCGCCGGCCGGCGCAGCCGGAATTGCCCGGGGGAACGGCCGGCCCGGGCGACCGCCAGGGCCCGCGCGCGCTCGGCGTCCCCGCGGGCCACGGCGTCCACCAGCGCCCCGCACGCCTCCCAGCTCTCCAGCGGCCGCACCTGCGGCTCCGCCGCGTACACCCATGCGATCTTGCGGCGCAGCTGGGTGAGGAGCGCCGCGAGGCTGGCGCTGCCCGACGCCTGGGCGAGGGTCTCGTCGAACCAGTCGGCCAGCGGGCGCAGCTCCGCGGTCCGGCCCGCGCGGGCCCGCTCCTGGCCGAGCCGGACCAGTCCGCGCAGCACCTTCAGGTGGGCCTCCGTGCGGCGCTGGGCGGCCCGGGCGGCGCCCAGCGGCTCCAGCAGGGCGCGCACGTCGAGCAGGTCGGCGGCCTCCCGCTCGGTGGGTTCGGCGACGCAGGCGCCCGCGTGCCGCCGGGTGGTCACGAAGCCCTCGGAGGCCAGGGTGCGCAGCGCCTCGCGCACCGGGACACGGGAGACCCCGTAGCGGCGGGCCAGGAGTTCCTCGATGAGCCTGCTGCCCGGCGGGAAAACGCCGGAGACGATGTCGTCGCGGATCGCCGTGCACACCGCGTGCGCGGAAATGCGTCCGCCGGCGCGGACCGTCTCGCCATTGCCGTTCACGTACGGCCCCGCATGGGTGTACCTCCGACCAATGACTCAACCCCCGTGCAGCACGGCCGATTGACGCCCGTTCAGCGACTCTATGGCAATCGCTTGGGATTTCCGACGGGTCCGTCGTTTCATGGATATTTTTTGGCCAACCGGGAACGGGCACAACGCGAAGGCCCCGGCCGTGGGGGCCGGGGCCTTTCGTGAGGCTGTCGCCGCTCGCGCGGACGCGGGCGCTGCTACAGGCTGACGCCGTGCGCGCTCATGTAGGCGATCGGGTCGATGTCGGAGCCGTAGGTGGCGCCGGTGCGGGCCTCGAAGTGCAGGTGCGGGCCGGTGACGTTGCCCGTGGCACCGGAGAGGCCGATCTGCTGGCCCGGGGTGACCGTCTGGCCGACGGAGACGTCGAGCGAGGAGAGGTGCGCGTACTGGGTGTAGGTGCCGTCGTTGTGCTTGATGACGACGTTGTTGCCGTACGCGCCGCCCCAGCCGGCCTCGACGATGGTGCCGGCGGCGACCGCGTGCACCGAGGTGCCGGTCGCGGCGTGGATGTCGATGCCGGTGTGGCTGCCGGAGGACCACAGGCCGCTGGACGCCTTGTAGGAGGTGGAGACGTAGGAGCCGTCGATGGGGCTCACGTACGTGCCGAGGCGCTTGCGCTCCTCGTCGCGGGCGGCGCGCTCCTTGGCGGCGCGCTCCTCCTCGATCTTGCGCTTGGCCTCTTCGGCGCGCTGCTTGGCCTCGGCGGCCTTCTGCTTGGCGGTGGCCTCGGCCTGGAGGCGGATGGCGGCCTCGTCGGCGGCGCTGCGCTGGGTCTCCGCCTGGGCGTCGACGTTGCCGGCCATGACGTCGCCGATGACGACGGCCTGCGTCAGACCGGTGTCCTCGGGGCGCTGGGTGTCGTCAGAGGCGGCGAAGGCCGGGGCGGCGACACCGGCGACCACGCCCGCGGCGGTGAGGGTGGCTATGCCCGCGACATTGGCGCTGACACGCACGGCTCGGCTCGGACGACGGTGCTTACCCATGGCTGGGCGATCCTTTCCTTCCTTCTCGCCTACCGGGTTAGCTGACGGGTTCGGAGCAGGAAGGTCTCCTACGGCTCCCTCGTGAGAGGGACCCGATTCACCCCAGGGACGTTTGGGTCCCCGGCTCCCCTCGACTGGCGTCTCGGGGACTCGGCGATGGCTGCCCGGGGCCGCGGTTGCGGCTCCGATCTGACGGACTGCCGCCCTGACGCTAATCGGCGTCAGATTCGAACGGCAAACAGAACGGGGCTTTTATGACGTACGCCACACGACCAACATGCAACCACTGGATGAAAGTGGACATAAAGGAGGCGCATGAGCCCCTGAGGGCTCACACGCCTCCTTTGTCCTGCCATATCGGGCGCCACGGCCGGGAATACGGCGCGCTGAACCCCCGTCAGGCGTCAGGCCGGCGGGACGCCGGGCACGCCCGGGACGACGTCAGGCCGGAATGACCGTCACCGGGCCGATGCCCAGCGCCTTGACCGGCTCGGCGATCTCGGCCGCGTCACCGACGAGCACGGTGACCATGCGGTCGACCGGGAACGCGCTCACGACGGCCGCGGTGGCCTCCACCGTGCCCGTCTCCGCGAGGCGTTCGTACATCCGCGCCTGGAAGTCGTCCGGCAGGAACTGCTCGACCTGGTCGGCGAGGGTGCCGGCGACGGCCGCCGCGGTCTCGTACTTCAGCGGGGCGACGCCGACGAGGTTCTGCACGGCGACGTCGCGCTCGGCCTCGGTCAGGCCCTCGGCCGCCAGGGTGCGCAGGACCGTCCAGAGGTCCTCCAGCGCCGGGCCGGTGTTGGGGGTGTCCACGGAGCCGCTGATGGCGATCATGCCCGTGCCGGCGCCGTCGGAGGACGGCGGAGCCGAGCGCAGCACCTGGCCGAAGGCGCGCACGCCGTAGGTGTAGCCCTTCTCCTCGCGCAGGACGCGGTCCAGGCGGGAGGTGAGGGTGCCGCCGAGGCAGTACGTGCCGAGCACCTGGGCGGGCCAGACGCGCTCGTGCCGGTCGGGGCCGACGCGGCCGATGAGCAGCTGCGTCTGGACGGCGCCGGGGCGGTCCACGATCACGACGCGGCCGGTGTCGTCGGCGCTGACCGCCGGGACGGGGCGGGTCTCGGCGCTCGCGCCCGTCCAGGCGCCGAGGGTCTCGGCGAGGACCTCGTCGAGGTCGATGCCGGTGAAGTCGCCGACGACCACGACGGTCGCCGTGGCGGGACGCACGTGGGCCTCGTAGAAGGCGCGCACGGCGGCGGCGTCGATGCGCTTCACGGTCTCCTCGGTGCCCTGGCGGGGGCGGGAGAGCCGGGAGTCGGCCGGGAAGATCTCGGCGGCCAGCGCCATGGCCGCGCGGCGGGCGGGGTTGGCCAGCTCGTGCGGGATCTCGTCCAGCCGGTTGTCCACGAGGCGCTCGACCTCGTTGTCCGGGAAGGCGGGGGCGCGCAGGGCGTCGGCGAGCAGGCCCATGGCCTTGGCCAGCCGGGACGCCGGGACCTCCAGGGAGACCCGCACGGCGGGGTGGTCCGCGTGCGCGTCGAGGGTGGCGCCGCAGCGCTCCAGCTCGGCGGTGAAGTCCTCGGCGCTGAGCTTGTCGGTGCCCTCGGAGAAGGCGCGCGCCATGATCGTGGCGACGCCGTCCAGGCCCGCGGGCTCGGCCTCCAGCGGGGCGTCCAGGCTCACCTCCACGGCGATGACCTGCTGGCCGGGGCGGTGGCAGCGCAGGACGGTGAGGCCGTTGTCCAGCCGGCTGCGCTCGGGGGCGGGGAAGGCCCAGGGCGTGGCCCGGCCGGGGCCGGGCTGGGGGTGGAACTCCATCTGCGGGGTGCTCGCGGCCACGGCGTCGCTCACTTGGCCGTCTCCTCTTCCTCGTTCTGGTCGGCGGCGGCGCTGTCCTGCGGGGCGGTCGGCTCGTACACCAGCACGGCGCGGTTGCCGGGGTGCAGGCGGGCCTTGGCGACGGCCTGGACCTCCTCGGGGGTGACCTCCAGGACGCGCTGCACGGCGGTCAGGGCCAGCTGGGGGTCACCGAACAGCACGGCGAAGCGGCACAGTTCGTCGGCCCGGCCGCTGACGGTGGCGAGCCGGTCGAGCCACTCGCGCTCCAGCTGGGCCTGGGCGCGCTCCATCTCCTGCGGGGTCGGCCCCTCGACGGCGAAGCGGGCCAGCTCCTCGTCGACGGCGGCCTCGATGGCGGGCACCTCGACGCCGCCGGACGCCTTGACGTCCAGCCAGCCCAGCGAGGGGGCGCCGGCCAGGCGCAGCAGGCCGAAGCCGGCGGCGACCGCCGTGCGGTCGTGCCGGACCAGGCGGTTGTGGAGGCGGGAGGACTCGCCCCCGCCGAGGATGGTCAGGGCGAGGTCGGCGGCGTCGGACTCGCGGGTGCCGTCGTGCGGGAGGCGGTAGGCGGCCATCAGGGCGCGGGAGGGCACCTCCTCGCGGACGACCTCGCGCAGCTCCGCGCCGATGGTGTCCGGCAGGGTGCCGTCGCGCGGGGGCTGCTTGGCGTCGTGGGCGGGGATGGAGCCGAAGTACTTCTCGATCCAGGCGAGCGTCTGCTCGGGGTCGATGTCGCCGACGACCGCCAGAACGGCGTTGCCCGGCGCGTAGTACGTGCGGAAGAAGGCGCGCGCGTCCTCCAGGGAGGCGGCGTCCAGGTCGGCCATGGAGCCGATGGGCGTGTGGTGGTACGGGTGGCCCTCGGGGTAGGCCATGGCCGTCAGCTTCTCGAAGGCCGTGCCGTAGGGCACGTTGTCGTAGCGCTGGCGGCGCTCGTTCTTGACGACGTCGCGCTGGTTCTCCATGGACTCGTCGTCGAGCGCGGTGAGCAGCGAGCCCATGCGGTCGGCTTCCAGCCACAGAGCCAGCTCCACCTGGTGGGCGGGCATGGTCTCGAAGTAATTGGTGCGCTCGAAGCTGGTGGTGCCGTTGAGGGAACCGCCGGCGCCCTGCACCAGCTCGAAGTGGCCGTTGCCCTTGACCTGCGCCGAGCCCTGGAACATCAGGTGCTCGAAGAGGTGGGCGAGGCCGGTGCGGCCCTTGACCTCGTGGCGCGAGCCGACGTCGTACCAGAGGCAGACGGCCGCGACCGGGGTCAGATGGTCCTCGGAGAGCACGACCCGCAGGCCATTGGCCAGGCGGTGCTCTGTCGCTGTCAGGCCGCCGGAACCGGCCTGTTGCGTGGCCGTGTGACCCATGGGCATGTACGTCCCTTCGATCTCTTGAGATCTCGCGGTGCCTCGCGACGACTCGCGTGATGAACAGTGCTGTCACTGTATGCAAGCGCGCTGACATCTGGCGAAGTTCCCGACCCGCCGTACACGCCCGGGACGGGTCGCGGTCGGGGTTGTCAGTGGGGCGGTCCACAATGGTCGGCGTCAGTACCCGCCTCGGCATCGATCGAAGGAGCAGCAGCCGCGATGGCCCGCCGCAGCACGAAGACCCCGCCGCCGGAAGAGTTCGAGGAGCGGATCCTCGACATCGACGTCGTCGACGAGATGCAGGGCTCCTTCCTTGAGTACGCCTACTCGGTCATCTACTCCCGCGCCCTGCCGGACGCCCGGGACGGCCTCAAGCCGGTCCAGCGCCGCATCCTCTTCCAGATGAACGAGATGGGCCTGCGGCCGGAGCGGGGCCACGTGAAGTGCGCCCGCGTCGTCGGCGAGGTGATGGGCAAGCTCCACCCGCACGGCGACGCCTCGATCTACGACGCCCTGGTGCGCATGGCGCAGCCCTTCTCCATGCGGCTGCCCCTGGTCGACGGCCACGGGAACTTCGGTTCGCTCGGCAACGACGACCCGCCCGCGGCCATGCGCTACACCGAGGCCCGGATGGCGTCGCCGACGTCCCTGATGACGGAGTCGATCGACGAGGACACCGTCGATTTCGCGCCGAACTACGACGGCAGCGAGCGGGAGCCGGTGGCCCTGCCTGCCGCCTACCCGAACCTGCTGGTCAACGGCTCGTCCGGGATCGCGGTGGGCATGGCGACGAACATGCCGCCGCACAACCTGGGCGAGGTGATCGCCGCCGCCCGGCACCTGATCCGGCACCCGGGCGCCGACCTCGACACGCTCATGAAGTACATCCCCGGCCCCGACCTCCCCACGGGCGGCCGCATCGTGGGCCTGAGCGGGATCCGGGACGCCTACGAGACGGGCCGCGGCACCTTCAAGATCCGCGCCACCGTCTCCGTGGAGACGGTGACCGCCCGCCGCAAGGGACTGGTCGTCACGGAGCTGCCGTTCACGGTGGGCCCGGAGAAGGTCATCTCCAAGATCAAGGACCTGGTCGGCTCGAAGAAGCTGCAGGGCATCGCCGACGTCAAGGACCTCACCGACCGCGCCCACGGCCTGCGCCTGGTCATCGAGATCAAGAACGGCTTCAACCCCGAGGCCGTGCTGGAGCAGCTCTACAAGCTGACGCCGATGGAGGAGTCCTTCGGCATCAACAACGTCGCCCTGGTCGACGGCCAGCCCCTGACGCTGGGCCTGAAGGAGCTGCTGGAGGTCTACGTCGACCACCGCTTCGAGGTGGTCCGCCGGCGCAGCGAGTTCCGGCGCGGCAAGCGGCAGGACCGGCTGCACCTGGTCGAGGGTCTGCTGGTGGCGCTCGTCGACATCGACGAGGTCATCCGAATCATTCGATCGAGTGAGAACGCCGCGGAGGCGAAGGCGTCACTCGTGGAGCGCTTCTCGCTCTCGGAGGTCCAGACCCAGTACATCCTGGACACCCCGCTCCGCCGCCTGACGAAGTTCGACCGGATCGAGCTGGAGTCGGAGCGCGACAAGCTCACGGCCGAGATCGAGGAGCTCACCCGCATCCTGGAGTCCGACGCCGAGCTCCGCAGGCTCGTCTCCTCCGAACTGGCCGACGTGGCCAAGAAGTTCGGCACCGACCGGCGCACGGTCCTGCTGGAGTCGGCGGGCGCCCCGGCGTCGGCGGTGCCGCTGCAGGTGGCGGACGACCCGTGCCGGGTGCTGCTCTCCTCCACCGGCCTGCTGGCCCGTACGGCCTCCGGCGAGCCGGTCCCGCCGGGGACGGACGACGCCAAGCGCGTGAAGCACGACGTGATCGTCTCGGCCGTGCCGGCCACGGCCCTGGGCGAGGTGGGCGCGGTGACCTCGGCGGGGCGGCTGCTGCGGCTGAGGGTGATCGACCTGCCGCAGCTGCCGGAGACGGCGTCCGCCCCGAACCTCGCCGGTGGCGCTCCGGTGTCGGAGTTCCTGTCCCTGGCGGACGGCGAGCGCCTGGTCTGCCTGACCACGCTGGACGAGTCCTCGCCGGGTCTGGCGATCGGCACCGAGCAGGGCGTCGTCAAGCGCGTGGTCCCCGACTACCCGGCCAACAAGGACGAGCTGGAGGTCATCTCCCTCAAGGACGGCGACACCGTCGTCGGCGCGGTCGAGCTGCGGACGGGCGAGGAGGACCTGGTCTTCATCACGGACGACGCCCAGCTGCTGCGGTACCAGGCCGCGCAGGTCCGGCCGCAGGGGCGGGCCGCGGGCGGCATGGCCGGCATCAAGCTGTCGGCGGGCGCCAAGGTCATCTCGTTCACGGCCGCCGACCCCGCCGAGGACGCGGTGGTCCTCACGGTGGCCGGGGCCCGGGGCGGCCTGCCGGGGGCGGCCTCGGAGGCGACGGCCAAGCTGACGCCGTTCGACCAGTACCCGCGCAAGGGGCGGGCGACGGGCGGCGTGCGCTGCCAGCGCTTCCTGAAGGGCGAGGACTGCCTGGTGCTGGCCTGGGCGGGAGCCGCCCCGGCACGCGCCGCGGCCGCGAACGGCACGCCCGTTCCGCTGCCCGAGCCCGACCCGCGCCGCGACGGCTCCGGCACGCCCCTGGCCAAGCCGGTGGCCGTGGTCGCCGGGCCGGTGTAGCCGGCCGTGCGGTCCTGGGCCGGCCCGGCCGGCCGGCTCAGGACTGTGCGTACCGCAGGACGCCCCACATGCTGTGTTCGTCGGTGTCCTGCGGTGCGGTGTCGCGGCAGGCTTCGAGCCCGGCCCGCAGCGCCCCCGCATCGATCCCGCTGCCGATCATGACGAGCTGGGTGGCCCGCCGCTCGGAGCGCGTCCACGACGAACGGTAGAAGCGCAGGAAGTCGCCGACGGCGTGGACGGTGAACTTGTCGCGGTGCCCGGCGACGCCGAAGCGGACGAAGCCCTTGATGCGGTAGAGCCCCTCGGGCCTGCGGTCGAGGAAGTCCATCAGACGGCGCGGGTGCATCGGCTCGTCGGATATGAATTCCACGCTCTCGTAGGCCGCGTGCAGATGCCCGTCGTGGCCGTGCCCGCCGGGCCCGTGCTCCTCGTCCGCCGCGCACAGGTCCTCGAAGGACAGCTGCAGGATCGCCTCGTTGCGCTCCTCGCGGGGCTTGCGGTCGAAGAGCAGCTCCGGGTCGATGCGCCCGTACGACGCCGGGACGACGGGCGTGCCGGGCGCGAGCTCCGCGAGGGTGGCGAGCAGGCTCTCGCGCGCCGCGTCCCCGATCCGGTCGGCCTTGTTGAGGACCACGAGGTCGGCGATGCCCACGTGCCGGTCGAGCTCCGGGTGCCGGGCGCGCGTGCCGGAGAACTCGGCCGCGTCGACCACCTCGACGAGCCCGCCGTAGACGATGTTCTTGTTGTCGCTGGCCAGGATCATCCGGATGAGTTCCTGCGGCTCGGCCAGGCCGCTGGCCTCGATGACGATGACGTCGATGCGGGCCGCGGGCCGCGCCAGCCGGTCGAGGAAGCCGTCGAGCTCGCTGGTGTCCACGGCGCAGCACAGACAGCCGTTGCCCAGCGAGACCATGGAGTCGACCTGGCCGGCCACGCTCATCGCATCGATCTCGATGCTGCCGAAGTCGTTGACGACGGCCCCGATGCGGCTGCCGCCGCTGCGGGAGAGCAGGTGGTTGAGCAGGGTCGTCTTGCCGGACCCGAGGAAGCCGGCGAGGACGATGACCGGGATCTGTCGCTTGGCCAAGGGGCGTCTCCATCGTGAGTCGGGCGGGTCGCTCGCCCGCCCCAGGATAGGAGGGACCGCACGGGCCGGCCGGGGCGGACCGGGCTCCCCGGGCCACCCGGGACAGGCCCAGGTTAGGCTTACCTACGTGAGCACGTGCGCGACCGCATCCCGCCAGTTGACCGAGCCCCTGGCCGGCACCGCAGCGACCGCGCGGACGTGGCTACTGATCGAGCAGCCCGGCCCGTGGGGTGCCGACGCACTCACCGCCAGCCGCCTGGACCCCGCCGTCGGCCGTGCCCTGGACGCGGCGGCCGCGGGCACCGGCGTCCGGATCGCGCTGATCCGCCGCCCCGGGCGGCACGCCGACTGCCACGAGCCCACGAGCCGGCAGGTCTTCGTCGCGCACACCGCGCCGGGCCGCTCCTGGATCCGTACGACCCGCCTCACCGACCCCGCGCGGCTGCCGGAGCTGGACCTGGCGGCGCTGGGGGCCGGTGAGCACGCCGGGCTGTGGGAGGCGTACGAGGGCGACCCGCTGGCCCTCGTCTGCACCAACGGCAAGCGCGACCGCTGCTGCGCACTGCTGGGCCGCCCCCTCGCCGCCGAGCTGACCGCCGCGGGCGGCACCGGGATCTGGGAGGTCACCCACATAGGTGGCCACCGCTTCGCGCCGACGCTGTTCGTCCTGCCCTACGGCTACGCCTACGGGCGGGCCACCGCGCACGCCGTCAAGGAGGCGCTCGAAGCGGCGCGCCACGGTCGCGTCGTCATCGGCGACTGCCGTGGCCGCTCGGCCTGGGAGCGCCCCGGCCAGGCCGCCGAGCTGGCGGTGCGCGCGCTGACCGGCGAGGAGGACGCCGACGCCCTGGACGTCACCGCGACCGAGGGCGCGGCGCCCCGCTGGACCGTGACCGTCGCGCACACCGACGGGCGCGCCTGGACGGTCCTGGTCGAGCAGGGAGCGGCCGGGCCGCCCCGCCCGGAGAGCTGCGGCAGGGCGCTGGGCACACCGGCCCGCATGGACGTCGTCGCCATCACCACGGCGGCCTGAGCGCGGCGGCATGAGCGCGACGGCCCGAGCACGGCCGCCGACGGGCCGCGTCAGCCGGCCTTCTCCACGAACTCGGTGGTGTAGGTCTTCTTGAGGTCCACGGAGGCGTTCTTCAGGGTGGGGTTGAAGGACTTGAGGACCTCCAGGACCGTGTTCGGCCCGTCGGCGGGCATCACGCCGTCCTTGGTGAACATGGGCAGGGTGCTCTCGATCGCCTTGGCGTACTGCTCCTTGCCGCCCTTGGCGTAGTCGGCCGGCATCTGGGCGGCGATCTCCTCGGGCGTGTGCTCCGACATCCACTTCAGGGTCTTGACCATGGCGTTGGCGAGCTTCTGCACGGTCTCCTGGTGGGTGTTGACCCAGTCGGTGTTCATGTACAGGCTCGACGCGGGGTAGAGCCCGCCGAGCGCCGCCCGGGAGCCCTCCGGGGTGCGCATGTCGACGATCACCTTGCCGAGGTCCTTGGCGAGGACCTGGGCGACGGTCGGGTCGGTGGTCATGCCGCCGTCGATGGCGCCCTGCTCCAGGGCGGAGATGAACGTCTGCCCGGCGCCGACGGCCACCGGCGTGAAGTCGCCGACCTGCACGCCGTTCTTGACCGCCAGGTACTTGGTGAGGAAGTCGGTGGACGAGCCGAGCCCGGTGACGCCGAGCTTCTTGCCCTTGAAGTCCTTCGGGGAGGCCAGGCCGGAGGCGGCCTGCTTGGAGACGATCTCCACCTCGCCGGGCGTCTGGGCGAGCTGGACGACGGACTCGACCTGCTTGCCCTTGGCCTGCAGGTCGAGCGTGTGGTCGTAGAAGCCGACGACGCCCTGGACGTCTCCGGACACCAGCGAGGTGGTGGCCTGCACGCCGGCCGGCTCGCTCAGGAGCTTGACCGCCACGCCCTCCTCCCGGAAGTAGCCCAGGCGCTGGGTGAGCACCGCCGGCAGGTAGATGACCTTGTCCAGGCCGCCGACCATGATCTTGACGGTCTCGCCCTTGAGCGATTCGCTGTCCTGCTTGTTCGTCGAGGACTCGTCGGCGCAACCGGTCAGGGACAGGCACATCACTCCCGCGACGGCCATCGCGGAGACCTGGGCTCTCTTGCCGAACGTACGCATGATCCGTTCCTTATGGGTGGAGTCGGGGGGTGGAGGGGAGGTGGGGGTCGCCGAAGCCGGGCGTGGAGAGGCGGTGGGAAGGCGCCGGGCGGTCAGCGCTCGCTGCGGTGCCCGCCGGGCTTCCAGCGGAACAGCCGCTTCTCGGCGAAGGTCAGCAGCCCTTCGGCGAGGAGGGCGACGACGGCGAGGATGACCATCGCCGCGTACACACCGGCCGAGTTGAAGGTTCCCTGCGACTGGGAGACGAGCAGACCGACGCCCTTCTCCGCGCCGAGGTACTCGCCGACGATCGCGCCGATGAGGGCGAAGCCGAAGCTGACGTGCAGGCTGGTGAAGATCCACGAGGTGGCGGCGGGGATGACGACCTGCAGCGTCACCCGGCGGTGGCTCGCGCCCAGGATGCGGGCGTTGGCGACGAGGTTGCGGTCGACCTCGCGGGCGCCCTGGAAGGCGTTGAAGAAGACGGGGAAGAAGACCAGCACCACGGCCGAGGCGATCTTGGAGGCGGGCCCGAGGCCGAACCAGATCAGGAAGATCGGCGCGAGGACGATCCGCGGCAGCGCGTTGAGGACCTTGATGTACGGGCCGAAGACGTCGGCCAGGAAGGGCACGCGGCCGAGCACGATGCCCAGGACCACGCCGGCCGCCACGCCGATGACCCAGCCGAGCAGGGCCTCGGAGAGCGTGGCCCAGATCTGTTCCCCGAGCGAGCCCTGCGGGGTGCCGTGCAGCGCCCACTGGGCGGTCTGGTCCCAGATCTTCGACGGCATCGAGAAGTGGAAGGGGTCGATGACCTCGGTGCGCGCCATGACTTCCCAGGCGGTGACCAGCGCGACGAACACCAGGACACGGGCGCCGAGGACCACGAGCCGGCGGTTGCGTGCCGCGCGGGCGCGTGCTTCCGTACGCCCCGGGGCGCGCTTTTCGGCCACGACGGTGGCGGTCAGGGATTCAGGCGACATGGGCGGCACCCCTCTCGCGGGTGATGCGGACTTCCTCGCCGAGGGAGGACCAGATCTCCCGGTAGATCTCGATGAACTCCGGCTCCAGCCGGATGGCTTCGACCCGGCGCGGCCGGGGCAGGCCGATGGGGAAGACCTGCTTGACGGTGGCCGGTCCGGCCGTCATCACCACGACCTTGTCGGCCAGCGCGATGGCCTCCTCCAGGTCATGGGTGACGAAGACGACGGACGCCTTCCTCCCGTCGGCCCGCGGCGCGCTCCACAGCTCCAGCAGCTCGTCGGACATCAGTGCCCGGGTCTGCACGTCGAGCGCCGAGAAGGGCTCGTCCATCAGCAGGATCGCCGGGTCGTTGACGAAGGTCTGCGCGAGCGCCACGCGTTTGCGCTGCCCTCCGGACAGCTGGTGCGGGTAACGGTCCTCGAAGGCCGCGAGGCCCACGCGGCCGAGCCAGTCGCGGGCCCGCTCGCGCGCCTCGGCCTTCGCCACCCCGCGGAAGCGCGGCCCGGCCATCACGTTGGACAGCACCGTCCGCCAGGGGAAGACCGCGTCCTGCTGGAAGACGAACCCGACGTCGGGCCGGATGCCGGTCACCGCCTCGCCGCCGACCGACACCTCGCCTTCGGTGGGTTCCTCCAGCCCGCTGACCAGCGTGAGCGTGGTGGACTTGCCGCATCCGGTCGGGCCGACGACGGCGACGAACTCCCCTGGGGCGACGGTGAGGTCGAGATCGCGGACGGCCGTGTGCGTCGCGCCCGAGGGCGTGCGGAACGTCTTGCCCGCACCGCGCAGTTCGATCGCCGGGGCGCCGTCCGGCGGGGTGCCGGGTGGGGTGTCGTGGTTCATGCGTCCGCCTCCGCTGCCGGGATGTTCAGGGCCGGCCTGCCCGGCCGTCCCGTGCAGGGCGGCCGGTGCTGGAGGTTAGGAGTGGCGTGCGCCACAGGGGCAGTCTTGTGTGCGCTGTGCGACTTGAGTGCGCGAAGCCTGTTCTGCTCGTTTTGCTCGCGATAGAACAACAAAAGTGACACGGGGGCAACACAAGAGGCCATCGTCCGGCTACGTTCGGTACGCATCCATGACACGCATGTCCACGGACGCGGTCCCGGCCGCGGTGATCTCCAGGACATGTCCGCCGGACCGGCCGACCGGGCGACGGACCGCAGGACGAAAGGGACACGCATGCGCCTCCGGTGGCCCCGCCGCGTCTTCGCGCAGGTCCTCTCGGTCCAGCTCCTGATCACCACGGGCGTCACGGCGCTCACCGCCGGTCTGTTCCTGAGGCCCCTCGCCGCCCAGCTCGACGAGCAGGCCGAACACCGCGCGCTGGCCATCGCCCAGGCCACCGCCGCGCAGCCCGGCATCGCCCACGCCGTGCTCGCCGGCCGCCCCGGGCCCGACGGCCCGGTCCAGGCCGCCGCCGAGCGCATCCGCCTGGCCACGGACGCCAGTTACGTCGTGGTGGTCGACACCCGCGGCATCCGCTACTCCCACACCACCCCCGGCCGGATCGGCCGGCACGTCAGCACCGACCCGGGCCCGGCGCTGACCGGACACGAGTGGACGGGCATCGAGAAGGGCACCCTCGGCCGCTCGGCCCGCGGCAAGGTGCCGCTGCGCGACACCGAGGGCGCCATCGTCGGCGCCGTCTCCGTCGGCATCGCCTACGACGACGTGCGCGACGTCCTGCTGCACGCCCTGCCCGGCCTCCTGACGTACGCCGGTGCCGCGCTCGGCGCCGGCGCCCTGGCCGCGTTCGCCCTCTCCTGGCGGCTGCGCAAGCGCACCCACGGCATCGAACTCTCCGAGATCTCCGCCCTCCTCGACGAGCGCGAGGCGATCCTGCACGGCATCCGCGAGGGCGTCGTCGCGCTCGACCGGCGCGGCCGGGTGCGCCTGGTCAACGACGAGGCGCAGCGGCTGCTCGGCCTCGGGCCGGACGCCATCGGCCGGCCGCTGGACGCCGTCCTGCCGCCCGGCCGGACCGCCGACGTCCTGACGGGGCGCGTGAGCGGTACGGACCTGCTCACCGTCCGGGACGGCCGGGTGCTCGTCGCCAACCGGATGGGCACGGCCGACGGCGGTGCGGTGGCGACGCTGCGCGACCGTACGGAGCTGGAACAGCTCGGCCGGGAGCTGGACGGCACCCGCGGGCTGACCGAGGCGCTGCGGGCCCAGGACCACGAGCACGCCAACCGGCTGCACACCATCGTCGGGCTGCTGGAGCTCGGGCTGTACGAGGAGGCCGTGGACTTCGTGGCGGAGGTGACGGGTGCGCACCGGGCCACCGCCGAGCAGGTGACCGAGCGGGTGCACGAGCCACTGGTCAGCGCCCTGCTGGTGGGCAAGAGCGCGGTCGCCGCGGAGCGCGGGGTGGCACTGCGGGTGAGCGGCCGGACGCATCTGCCGGGGCGGGTGGTGGACGCCCGGGACCTGGTCACGGTGCTCGGCAACCTCGTCGACAACGCGCTGGACGCGGCCGGCGGGCACCGGGCGGAGGCGTTCGTGGAGGTCGATGTGCGGGTGAGCGGCACGACGGTCGTGGTGAGCGTCGCGGACAACGGGCCGGGCGTTCCCGCCGCGGCCCGCGAGCTGGTCTTCGCCGACGGCTGGTCCACCAAGGAGGCGGCCCCGAACCGGCCCCGGGGCCTGGGCCTCTCGCTCGTGAGGCGGCTCGCCGAACGGTACGGCGGCTCGGCCCGGGCCGGCGAACGCGACGGCGGGGGCGCGGTGTTCACCGTGGAGCTGCCGGAGGCGCTGCATCCGCCGGCCGGGCCGGCGCGTGCGGTGCGATCCCTCGAAGGAGTGAACCGATGATCGAGGTCCTGGTCGTGGACGACGACTTCCGCGTCGCCGAGATCAACGCCGCGTACGTGGCGAAGGTGCCGGGCTTCCGCGTCCGGGCGACGGCTCACAACGCGGCGCAGGCACTGGCCCTGCTGGAGCGCGGCGGCATCGACCTCGTACTGCTCGACCACTACCTGCCGGACGAGACGGGACTGTCGCTCGTGCGCCGCATCCGGCAGCTGGGCCACCACACGGACGTCATCATGGTCACCGCCGCCCGGGACATCGCCACGGTCCGCACGGCGATGCGCTACGGGGCCCTGCAGTACCTGGTCAAGCCGTTCTCCTTCGCCGGAATGCGGGCGAAGCTCGACGCCTACGCGCGGCTGCGCCGCACGTTCGAGGGGGCCGAGGAGGCGGAGCAGGACCAGGTGGACCGGATCTTCGGCGCGCTGCGCGCCGCCTCGGCCGCCGCTCCCCTGCCCAAGGGGCATTCGGCCCCGACCGCGGACCTGATACGGCGGGTCCTCTCGGACGCCGCGCGACCGCTGTCCGCGCACGAAGTGGCGGAGCGCTCGGGGCTGAGCCGCTCGACGGCCCAGCGGTACCTCAAGCGCCTGGAGGAGTCGGGGCGGCTCAGCCTGACGCTGCGGTACGGCGAGACGGGCCGCCCCGAGCACCGTTACGCGTGGGCGGGACGGTAGGGCCGGTGCGTCAGCCGGTCACGCCGTGCCGGGGACCCGGTGGCAGGACAGGATGCGCAGGCCCCGCTGACAGGCGTGCACGACGGCGAAGCACTGGTTGGTGAATCTTCCGGTGGATCCGTCGGAGAATCTGCAGAAGACCGGGTCGTAGTTGGCGGGACAGACCGTCCCGCACTCCTGGGTGACCGGGACCTGCCCGGCGGCCTGCGCCGCTCCGGCGGGTGCGCTGAACGTGAGTCCTGCGGCTCCTGCCAGCAGGACGGAGGCGAACGGTACGACGAGCTTGCGCATGGAGAGCTCCTTCGCTCGCGGGTCTCCCACGTCTACCACCGACCCTGCAGGACGAGTAAGGCGGTGGACGGTCTTCCGCCCTGCCGAACCGGCCAACCGCCGCGCCGTGCCCCTCAGGCCGCGCCGGCGCCGGTGAGGGAGCGCACCTCGGCCTCGGCGTGCCCGGCGGCGTCCGCGCCCTCCGGGGAGGTGACGGTGCCGAGCCAGCCGGCCAGGAAGCCCAGCGGCACGGAGACCAGGCCGGGGTTCTCCAGGGGGAAGAGCCGGAAGTCGAGCCCGGGGAAGAGGGCGTCCGGAGACCCGGAGACGACCGGGGAGAGAACCACGAGCACGAGGGCCGGGAGCAGCCCGCCGACGACGGACCAGACCGCGCCGCGCGTGGTGAACCGGCCCCAGAAGAGGGAGTAGAGCAGGACGGGGAGGTTGGCCGACGCGGCGACCGCGAAGGCGAGGCCGACCAGGAAGGCGACGTTGAGGTTCTGGGCGAGCAGCCCGAGGCCGATGGCGACCGCGCCGGTGGCGGCCGCCGCGGCGCGGGCGACGGCGACCTCGCCACGGGGGCCGCGGTGTGCACGGCCCGTTCGCCGGCCGAGCGTCGCGCAGAGGTCGTGGGCGACCGAGGCGGAGGAGGCCAGGGTGACGCCCGCGACGACGGCGAGGATGGTGGCGAAGGCGACGGCCGCGACGACGGCGAAGAGGATCGTTCCTCCCGTGGAGCCGGGCCCGCCGCCCAGGTCGAGGGCGAGGAGGGGCACGGCCGTGTTCCCGGCCGGGCTGGAGGCGCGCACGGCGTCGCTGCCGAGCACCGCCGCGGCGCCGAAGCCGAGCACGATGGTCATCAGGTAGAAGCCGCCGATGAGGGCGATGGACCAGATGACGGACCGGCGGGCGGCCCGGGCCGTGGGCACGGTGGAGAAACGGGCGAGGATGTGCGGCAGCCCGGCGGTGCCGAGGACGAGGGCGAGGCCGAGGCTGATGAAGTCCAGCCGGGAGGTGAGGTCGTGGCCGTACCGCAGACCGGGAGCGAGGAAGGCCCGGCCGTGCCCGCTGCGGTCCGCGGCCGTGGTGAGCAGGGCGGAGACGTCGCCGTGGAAGCGGACGAGCACGAGGACGGTCAGGACGACCGTGCCGCCCATGAGCAGCACGGCCTTGACGATCTGGATCCAGGTGGTGGCCCGCATCCCGCCCAGCGTGACGTAGACGACCATCAGGGCCCCGACGACGACCACGGTCCAGCCCCGGGCCCGGTCGCCGGTGCCGCCGACCAGCAGGGCCACCAGGCTGCCCGCGCCGACCATCTGGGCGACGAGGTAGAGAACGGAGACGGTGAGGGAGGAGAAGCCGGCGGCGATGCGGACCGGACGCTCGCGCAGCCGGGCCGCCAGGACGTCGGCGAGGGTGAACCGGCCGCAGTTGCGGACGAGTTCGGCGACGAGGAGCAGCACGACGAGCCAGGCGACGAGGAAGCCGACGGAGTAGAGCATTCCGTCGTATCCGTAGAGGGCGATGAGGCCGGAGATACCGAGGAAGGAAGCGGCGGACAGGTAGTCGCCGGTGATGGCGAAACCGTTCTCCAGGGGGGAGAACAGGCGGCCTCCCGCGTAGAACTCCTCGGTGGAGCCGCGGCGTTGGCGACCGGCCCAGGCGGCGATGGCGAGGGCGATCAGGACGAAGGCGGTGAAGAGGGCCGGCGCCAGGCCCTGGTGGGCGCCGGTCAACGGAGCTCACCCGGCCCCCGCACCACCCGGGCGTCGTGCGCCGGGCCGGCCGTGATCGCGGGCCGCTGCGACCGCGCGTCGCCCTGCAGCGTCTCCAGTGCGACGGCCCAGCGCAGTTCCCGGGCGGCGGGGTCCCGGCGCAGCCGGGCGTGGCGGGCGTAGGCCCAGGTGAGCAGGAAGGTGGTGGCGAACTGTGCGAGCCCGGCGACCATGGCGACGTTGAGGGCTCCCGCCACGGGACGGGCCATCGTCTCCGGCGCCGCGATCGCCGCCAGCACGTACGCCAGGTACCAGCCGAGGAACGCGACGGTGGCGGGAAAGGCGAAACGGCGGTAGCGGCGGCGCACTTCCCGGAACGCGGGGCTGCGCTGGACCTCGCGGTAGATCCCTGCCGCATCGCGTGCGGGCTCGCCCCCGGCCGTCCGCTGAACCGTTACGGCAACGCGCCCGTCGCTGTCTCTCACAGAACTCTCCTTGGTCGCCGACCCCGTTGGCCGCGTGCCCAAGAATGGACAGACCGGAAAGATCCAGCCCGTCGCACCAGCGGACGTTCACCCCATCAGGTGATGGGCGCCCCGGGAGGCCGGGCGATGCCGTACCGGAAGGCGTACCGCACGGCCTGCGCCCGGTCACGTACCCCGGTCTTGGCGAACAGGTTGTTGATGTGCGTCTTCACCGTCGCGGTGCTCACGTGCAGGCGGCGGGCGATCTCGGCGTTCGTCATGCCCTCGGCGACGAGCGCGAGCACCTCCGCCTCCCGGGTCGTGAGCCCGTCCGGCAGCTCGCCGGGGGCCATGGGCGCGGCGGGCGGGCGCGGGTCGCCGCCGGCGGAGAGCCGCTCCAGAAGCCGCAGTTGCACCTTGGGCGACAGCCCGGCCTGCCCGGACATCACGTGCTCCACCGCCCGGACGATCTCCTCTCCGCCGGCGTCCTTGGTGAGGTAGCCGCGCGCACCTGCCTGCAGGGCGGGGAAGAGGGAGTCGTCGTCGCCGTAGGTGGTGAGGATCACCACCTGGGTGGCCGGATGCGCGGCCCGGATCCGCCGCGTCGCCTCCACTCCGTCGCACCGCGGCATCCGCAGGTCCATCAGCACCACGTCCGGGGCCTTCTCGGCGACCAGGCGCACGGCCTCCAGACCGTCGGCCGCCGCCCCCACGACCTCGATGCCCGGCAACAGTCCCAGCAGCATCACGATGCCCTCGCGCACCACGGTCTGGTCGTCGGCGACGACCACGCGCGCCGGCCTCCGGCCCGCTCCCCCGCCGTCCGTACCGCCCGTCACGCAGGCACCCGCAGACGCACCACAAATCCCTCCTCATCGGGCCCGGCCGGCCCGGCCTCCAGCGTCCCGCCCAGCAGCTCGGCGCGCTCGCGCATCCCCAGCAGACCGTACCCGGCGCCGGAGACCGCCAGCCCTCCGACGATCCCGTGTGCGCCGCTGTCCCGCACCCACAACTCCACCTCCCCCACCAGATAGGCGAATCCCATCTCCACCCGCGCACCCGGAGCGTGCTTGCGCACATTGGTCAGCGCTTCCTGCGCGACCCTCCGCACGGCGAGTCCGGCCTCGGCGGACAGCCGGCGCGGCTCCCCCGTCACCTCCAGATGCGCCCCCTGCGAGGCCGCCGCCTCCCGCAGGAAGTCCTCCGCGTGCGTCAGCTCCCCGCGCAGGGCGGACAGCGCCTGCCGGGTCTCGGCCAGGCCCTCGCGGGCCATCCCCCGGGCCGCCGCCACCCGCTTCAGGACCTGCTGCCGCTCCGCACCGCTCTCGATCAGCAGCCGCGCCGCCTCCAGGTGCACCAACTGGGCGGAGAGGCTGTGCGCGAGCACGTCGTGGATCTCCCGGGCGATGCGCGCCCGCTCGGCGAGCGCCGCCGACTCCGCCTCCGCCTGCCGGGCCGCCCGCTCCTGGGCCAGCAGCCGGAACCCGGCCCCCCGCGCCTCCTCGTCCAGCCTCAGCGCATACCCGATGAGCAGCACGCCGCCCACCGTCCCGGCCGTCGTCACCGAGCGGTCCACGCCCGCCAGGACGTACGCCCCCATGCAGACCGCGGCGACGGCCAGCCCCGGCCCGAGCGGAAGCCGCTCCACCGCCAGCGCCGCGGCCACGCACCACAGCCCCGTGGCCGCGGCGTGCACGCCGGCGAGCTCGGCGACGGCCCCCACCGCCACCAGCACCCCCAGCAGCCCCACCGAGAGCCACAGCCGCCGTTCCAGCGTCGAGGAGTACCAGCGCCGGACCGCGGCCGCACAGAGCAGGAAGCCAGCCCCCAGAGCGGCGTACCCCCATCCGTCGAAGGCGCCTTCCCGGAGCACGTTCCACAGGAAGAGCCCGACCAGGACGGTCCGCACCACCCAGGACATCGCCTGCCGACGCCGGGGCACCCCCGTGTGGGCGAGCGCCTCCCGGGCGGGCCACTCGGTCCACGTCTCGAACGTCACGGGCGGTCCTTCCCCCGGCGCGTCGGGCTCAGGCACCGGCAGGGACACGGTACGCCGGGCGGATCCCCCGGGCCCGGTGCACCACCACCCCTGCCCGGGCCCGCGCCACCCCCGAGGGGGCGGTCCGTATTCGCGTGGTCCAGGCCACGAGGGCGCAGGAGACGGCAACAGCGGCGTCGGACGGACCGGACATGGGAGTGCCTCCGTAAGAGCGTGGGCGGACCGCGGATGCGCGGGGATGACCAACGCATACGACGCTACGGAGTCGGCTCCCGGCGCGGATCGGAGCACGGGTGGAGCCGGGGTGGAGCCCGGGTGGAGACCGTCTCTCCACCCGGGGGTGGACGCCCGCGCCGGCCGGCTCCCCGGCCGCCCACGGCGCCCCGGGCAGGCGCCTCTCGGGCGCCCGCCGGTCAGGCGTCGATGCGCGAGCGGTCGAGCGTCGCCGCGGAGTTGGTGATGAACTCCTTGCGCGGCGCGACCTCGTTGCCCATCAGGAGGTCGAAGGCGCGCTCCGCGGCCTCCAGGTCGCTGATGTTGATCCGGCGCAGGGTGCGGTGGCGCGGGTCCATCGTGGTCTCCGCGAGCTGGTCGGCGTCCATCTCACCGAGACCCTTGTAGCGCTGGATGCCCTCCTTGTAGCGAACACCCTTGCGGTCCAGCTCCATCAGCGTCTGCCGCAGCTCGCTGTCGGAGTAGGTGTAGATGTACTTGTCCTGCCCCTTCTTGGGGTGGGTCAGCTCCACCCGGTGCAGCGGGGGCACCGCCGAGAAGACCCGGCCCTCCTCCACCATCGGCCGCATGTAGCGCTGGAACAGCGTCAGCAGCAGACAGCGGATGTGGGCGCCGTCGACATCGGCGTCGGCGAGGAAGATGACCTTCCCGTAGCGCGCCGCGTCGATGTCGAAGGTCCGGCCGGACCCCGCCCCTATGACCTGGATGATCGCACCGCACTCGGCGTTCTTGAGCATGTCCGAGACCGACGACTTCTGGACGTTCAGGATCTTGCCGCGGATCGGCAGCAGCGCCTGGAACTCGGAGTTGCGCGCCAGCTTCGCCGTGCCGAGCGCCGAGTCCCCCTCGACGATGAACAGCTCGCTGCGCTCGACGTCGTCGCTGCGGCAGTCGGCGAGCTTGGCCGGCAGCGAGGAGGACTCCAGGGCCGTCTTCCGCCGCTGCGCCTCCTTGTGCTGGCGGGCCGCGATGCGCGTGCGGGCGGCGGCGACGATCTTCTCCAGCACGGCCCGGGCCTGCTGCTTGGCGTCCCGCTTGGTGGAGGTCAGGAACGCCTTGAGCTCCTTGGCCACCACGTTGGCCACGATCCGGGAGGCGGCCGAGGTGCCCAGCACCTCCTTGGTCTGCCCCTCGAACTGCGGCTCCGCCAGCCGTACGGTCACGACCGCCGTGAGGCCCTCCATGGCGTCGTCCTTGACGACGTCGTCCTCGGCGACGCGCAGCAGCTTGGCCGAGCGCAGGGCCTCGTTGACCGTCTTGGTGATCGAGCGCTCGAAACCGGTCACGTGCGTGCCGCCCTTGGGGGTGGCGATGATGTTGACGAAGGACTTCACCGTGCTGTCGTAGCCGGTGCCCCAGCGCAGCGCGATGTCCACGCCGAGCTCGCGGGTGACCTCGGTCGGGGTCATGTGGCCGCGGTCGTCGAGGACCGGCACGGTCTCCTTGAACGTGCCCTGCCCGCTGAGCCGCAAGACGTCGCAGACGGCCTTGTCCTGCGCGAGGTACTCGCAGAACTCGCTGATGCCGCCGTCGTAGTGGAAGGTCTCCTCGGTGCTCTCCTGACCGTCCAGGCCGCGCTCGTCACGGACGACGATCGTCAGGCCCGGCACCAGGAAGGCCGTCTGGCGGGCACGCCCGTAGAGCGTCTCCAGGGAGAGCTTGGCGTCCTTGAGGAAGATCTGGCGGTCCGCCCAGTAGCGGACGCGGGTGCCGGTGCGGGCCTTGGGAACCTTCTTGCCCTTGAGGAGGCCGTTGGCCGGGTCGAACGGGGCCTCGGGCCCGGACTCGGTGAAGATGCCGGGCACGCCGCGGCGGAAGCTGATCGAGTGGGTCCGGCTGTTCCGGTCGACCTCGACGTCCAGCCGCGCGGAGAGCGCGTTGACGACGGAGGCGCCGACGCCGTGCAGACCGCCGGAGGCGGCGTAGGAGCCGCCGCCGAACTTGCCGCCCGCGTGCAGCTTGGTCATGACGACCTCGACGCCGGACAGCCCGGTCTTCGGCTCGACGTCCACGGGGATGCCACGGCCGTTGTCGCGCACCTCCACCGAGCCGTCGTCGTGGAGGATCACCTCGATGCGGTCGCAGTACCCGCCCAGGGCCTCGTCGACGGAGTTGTCGATGATCTCCCACAGGCAGTGCATCAGGCCGCGGCTGTCGGTGGAGCCGATGTACATGCCGGGCCGCTTGCGGACGGCTTCGAGACCTTCGAGGACGAGCAGGTGCCGCGCGGTGTAGTTGGATCCGTCCCGGTCTGCCCCGGTCAGCAATGCGGTGGACGGCACGGACGTATCGGCGGTCACGCGGTTCGCTCCTCGCTGAATTTCTGTCTGCCCGGAGTCCGGGCACATGAGTGGCTCAGTTGCCGTTCAGAGGGTACCGAGGCCAGATAGAGCCTTTGTGCCGCCACCCTTGAGAACAACCATCCTAATCGATATTCGATCACACGTTCGATCCCCCGTTGGGGTGACGTGCACATCACGTTCCCTTCGAGGCATGAACCATTTAGGCTCCGGGCACGTCCTCAAGAACAACCCGGCAAGCCGGCCGGGGAGGACGACAACCCCCAGCGACGTGAAACCGTAAGCCCACGCAATACGGCTCATTCGCCGCCAAACGTCAAGATCCGGCTCACTCGGAAGGAAGTTTCGAGGAAAAGCCACGAGCGGGAACGTTTTCGGCCTGGTTGGATGTTGACCCTGGTACGACAGCTCGTCGAGCTAGAGAAGAGGCGACGTGACTACTGTTCTGACCCCCGCGAGCCCGCTGACGGCCGCTGACCGCTGCGACCGGTGCGGCGCTCAGGCTTACCTGCGCGTCGTTCTCATGAGCGGCGGTGAACTGCTCTTCTGCGCCCACCACGGCCGCAAGTTCGAGCCAGAACTCAAGAAGATCGCCGCGGAGATACAGGACGAGACGGAGCGGCTGACGGCCGTCCCGGCGTCCGCGTCCGACGAGGACCGCTGAGTCCCCACGGAACGCTGACACATCGCACCCCACGACGAGCGAGGTCCCGCCACCCAGGGCTGGACAGCCGCGGGCGGCTCCCCCAGAGCGGGGGAGGCCGCCCGCTCTCGTACCCTCGTGCGCCCGCGCCCCGCACCGGCCGGGCGGTTCACCGCGGACCCCAGTGCGTCGGGACGTCGAACTGCGGCTTGCCCAGCGGCGCCGAGGCACCCGGCAGCGCCGTGGCGGGAGCCGCCCCCGACAGGCTCTCGGTGCTGTGGGCCCGCACCAGGGCGGCCACCGACGAGATCCGCGTGTACACCCCCGGCCGCCCCGCCTGGGCGCAGCCGCTCCCCCACGACACCAGCCCCACCAGCCGTCCCCGCGCCACCAGCGGCCCCCCGCTGTCCCCCTGACAGGCGTCCCGCCCGCCCAGCGGCAGCCCGCCACAGAGCATCGTCGCCGAGTCGTACGTGCCCTCCGGCCCGCCCGGGTAGGCATGCCGGCACAGCGCGTCGTCGAGCACGAGCACCCGGGCGCCGCGCAGCTTGTCCGAGTACGCACCGGTGCCGTTCACATCACCCCAGCCGTAGACCCCGGCCGCCGTACCCGGCTCGTACGCCGGGTCCCCGGCCTGCGCCATGCCGATCGAACGGCCGGACGGTACGGACTGGGCCAGTGTGAGCACGGCCACATCACCCGCATTCGTCTCGGTGTCGAAATCCGGGTTGACCCAGACGCTCCGCAGCGGCACCTCCACACCCGCGGTGCCGCGCAGATCGTCACGCCCGACGATCACCCGCAGATCCTTGGAGTCGAGGACGTCGACACCGAGCACTTCCTGGCTCAGGCAGTGCGCGGCGGTCACAACCGTTGTGCGCCCCACCAGAGCCCCGCCACAGAAGTGCCCGGACCGTACGCCGCCGAACCGCTCCCGGCTCGCCAGAGCCACCATCCAGGGCGCGTCAGCCACCTTCACGATCTGACCCCCGACGACCCCGCGGTCCTCCGCCCGCACCGGGCAGGGGACGGCCAGCAGCAGCGCGATGGCCACGGCCAGCGGGTATCTCAGGGTTCGCATAGGACTCTCCTGACGGAATGGAGTCTTCAACTTACCCAGAGTCACCCAGGTGCGCATCCTCGCGCCCCGGAACGGCCGTAGGGCCCGGTCCCTCCAAGGAGGTACCGGGCCCTACGGTGTGGACGAGTGACGAACCGTCCGGACTAGTCGAGGTAGTCCCGCAGCACCTGCGAACGCGACGGGTGACGCAGCTTCGACATCGTCTTGGACTCGATCTGCCGGATCCGCTCGCGGGTGACGCCGTAGACCTTGCCGATCTCGTCGAGGGTCTTGGGCTGGCCGTCGGTGAGACCGAAGCGCATGGAGACCACGCCCGCCTCGCGCTCGCTGAGCGTGTCCAGGACGGAGTGCAGCTGCTCCTGCAGGAGCGTGAAGCTGACCGCGTCGGCCGGAACGACCGCCTCGGAGTCCTCGATGAGGTCACCGAACTCGCTGTCGCCGTCCTCACCCAGGGGGGTGTGGAGGGAGATCGGCTCACGGCCGTACTTCTGGACCTCGATGACCTTCTCGGGGGTCATGTCGAGCTCCTTGGCCAGCTCCTCCGGGGTGGGCTCGCGGCCCAGGTCCTGGAGCATCTGGCGCTGGACGCGCGCGAGCTTGTTGATGACCTCGACCATGTGCACCGGGATACGGATGGTGCGGGCCTGGTCGGCCATCGCGCGCGTGATCGCCTGGCGGATCCACCAGGTCGCGTACGTGGAGAACTTGTAGCCCTTGGTGTAGTCGAACTTCTCCACGGCGCGGATCAGACCGAGGTTGCCCTCCTGGATCAGGTCCAGGAAGAGCATGCCGCGGCCGGTGTAGCGCTTGGCCAGGGAGACCACCAGACGGAGGTTGGCCTCCAGCAGGTGGTTCTTGGCGCGCCGGCCGTCCTCGGCGATGATCTCCAGCTCGCGCTTGAGCTTCGGGGCCAGCTTGTCGGAGTTCGCCAGCTTGTCCTCGGCGAACAGACCGGCCTCGATGCGCTTGGCGAGCTCGACCTCCTGCTCGGCGTTGAGCAGGGGGACCTTGCCGATCTGCTTCAGGTAGTCCTTGACCGGGTCGGCGGTGGCACCGGCGACCGCGACCTGCTGCGCCGGGGCGTCGTCCTCGTCCTCGTCGGACAGGACGAAGCCCTTGGCCTCGCCGCTCTCGTCCTCGTCCTCACCCTTGCCCGGGGTGGGGGTCTCTTCGAGGAGCTCGTCCTCAAGGAGCTCGTCGGCGTCCTTCTTCGCGGCGGTCTTCTTGGCCGTCGTCTTCTTGGCGGTGGCCTTCTTGGCCACCGTCTTCTTGGCGACCGCCTTCTTGGCGGCGGTCTTCTTGGCGGGCGCCACGGCCTCGTCGGCCTCGGCGTCGTACGCGCCCTGGGCGGATGCCGAGGACGCGGACGTCGAGGTGGACGCCTGCCGGGCCGTGACCGTCTTGGAGGAAACGGCCTTGGTGGCGGTGCGCTTCGCCGGGCTCTTCGCTGCGACGCTCTTGCGGGTGCGCTTGGGCGCCTCTGCGGCACTGACCATCAGCGTCACACCCTCCTCGTCGAGGACCTGGTTGAGGCTGCGCAGAACGTTCTTCCACTGGGTTGGCGGAATCTGGTCAGCCTCGAAGGCCCGACGCACGTCGTCGCCGGCGATCTGCCCCTCGGCCTTTCCCTGCTCGATGAGCGCCATCAGAGACTCGGATTCGGCGATCTCCGGCGGGAGCGTACGGGATGTGCTGGCCGACACGAACAACCTCTCGGAACGATGGAAACGGCTTCCGGCACCGGCCCGCCCTGGACGGGCGACCGGTTCCGACGACCGTCGGCAAGGATGAACCGACGGCGCGGGTGATGATGCAGAGCAACACAGCGCCTCGGACGAGACCTGTATTCCCTCCGCGACCACCACCTCTTTAGTCATCGCGCTGCCTCAAGGAGCGTTACGCCCGTTCCTCGTGGCCCGAGTCACACCGCATAACGGAGTGAATGGCCACTGAAGTGGACAGATCGACGACTCGGTGCCGTCCGCGGCGTGCAGAACGCTCGTCCGGCCCGCGCGCACGGTCGTACGCGCGCGCTGGACGAGCGGTCCCGTACGTACCGCGCCCTCCGGTGCCCTCCGCGCTCAGTGCTCGCGCGGCGCGGGCACCACGCGCTCGACCTCCGGGTGCGTGACGAGCAGTTGGCGCATCGCCGCCTCGGCCCCGGCGGCGTCGCCCGCGGCCACGGCGTCCACGATCCGCAGGTGCTGTCCGACGCCCGCCTCGGTGGGGCGGTCGCAGCCGCCGGCCGAGGCACCGGAGACGTGCAGGGCGGCCGAGACGATGCCCGAGAGGTGCTCCAGCATCCGGTTGCCCGCGACCTGCAGCAGCAGGGAGTGGAACTCGGCGTCGGCACGGGCGAAGGTGAGGGAGTCGCCCTGGGCGAGGGCGTGCCCCATGATCTCGGCCATGTCGGCGAGCCGCTGCTGGACGTCCTCCCGGCCGTGGCCGGCGGCGAGCCGGGCGGCCAGCGGCTCGATGGTCCAGCGCAGCTCGCAGAGCTCCCGGCGCTGGTCCTCGCGCTGCGGCCCGAAGGCCCGCCATTCGATGATGTCGGGGTCGAGCAGGTTCCAGTCGCTGACGGGGCGGACCCGGGTGCCGACGTTGGGCCGGGCGCTGACCAGGCCCTTGGCCTCCAGGACGCGCAGGGATTCACGGACGACGGTGCGGGAGACCTCGAAGCGCTGGCCGATCTCCTCCGGGACCAGCGGGCGGTCGGCGCCCAGATCACCGGAGACGATCATCTGTCCCAGCTGCTGTACGAGCTGGCCGTGCAGCCCCCGGCCACGGCTGCCGGCGGCGCGGCGGCCGGCCCGGCTCAGCTCCGCGTCCCCGTCCCAGGCGGACGGGGCGACGCGGTCGGCCCCGGGGGCCTCCGCGTAGGAGTAGCGGTCAAGCTCGCCCGGGCCGGCGAGGCCGGAGTCGGCGGGGCGAGCCGCGGTCATCATGGTGTGCGCAAGGGTACTCACGCTTCCTTTGTCGGCGACACCTCTCAGCCCCTTGAGGTCTTTGGTGAAAAGCACACGAAAGGGTGATCGCCCATTACCTCGCAATTGACGTCCAAATGGACAGAATCGGGCACCCTGCGCGGCGGGGCGAATGCGGAGTGTAAGGGCGGTGGGTCGATTTCTCCGGCCTCTTCCGGCAGATTGTCACTCTGCGTTCGCTGCTGCCCAACCCGGCGCAATAGCACAGCTCTCACCTCGGACGCCCCCTGAAGACCGTGAGGACGTAGGCGCCGAGCAGCCCGGCCAGCGCCAGGGCCAGGGCCCAGCCGGTGGGCTGGGACATCAGCCGCAGGGCCGCGGAGACGCCTTGGTCGAGCCCCGCCGGCCACTGCACGACGGCGGCCGAGCGCAGCCGCTCCGGAAGTCCGATCAGCGACCGGGCCGCGGGGCGGGAGAGCAGCCCGCCCAGGACGGGCACCACCACGGTGGGTACCGCCAGCACGGCCACCAGCCCCAGGGCGGTGGACCGGAACAACCCCGCGGCGAGCAGCCCCGCCCAGGCGCACCCCAGGGCGAGGCCGGCCCAGCCGGCGAGGGGCACGCCCCAGCCGTCCGTGAGGAGGACGGCGGAGCGGCCGAAGAGCAGACGCAGGACGGCGGCGTCCAGGCCGACCGAGGCGACGGCAAGCAGGAGGGCCGCTCCGGCCGTCACGACGAGTTTCGCCCCGAGCAGACCCAGGCGACGCGGGACCGTTCCCTGGTCCGGGGCGAGCGCCGGGTAGCGGAACTCCTGGCCGAAAGCGAGCGCTCCGAGCAGCCCCGCGGCGAACGCGGCCGGCGGCAGGGGCAGCCAGACCGGCCAGCCCGTGAGCAGCCGCAGCGACGGGGAGGCATCGGTGCGCGCCAGCAGGACGGAGGCGACCAGCGAGGCGGCGAGGGCCGCCGCGGCCACGTTCCAGCCGGTCCGTACGCCCGTGGCCCGGCGCACTTCGTACCGCAGGGGCCAGACGGGCCCGGGTGCGGTCAGCCGGCCGCCGGGGCCCTCACCGGCATCGGCCGCGGGCCGCGGGACCGCCTTCTCGGGCTTCTCGGGCTTCTCGGGCTTCTCCGTCGTGGCGGCCTCGTCCGCCGGAGGGCCGGAGGGGCGGCCGTCGGCGCGCTGCAACGGGGTCACGGGACCGGTGTCGCCGGCCTCCTCGGCCAGGCGGTGCACGAGGATGCCGTGGCGGAAGGCGGCCTCGCCCACGGCGGCGCAGCTGCTGCCGTAGACGGAGATGCGGCTGCCGCCCTCGTACACCACTTCGACGGAAGGCCCGCCCGTCGCCTCGTCGGCCATGTCGGCCTCCTCGGCCAGAACGTGGGCGAGCCGGTTGGCCAGTGGCGACTGGACGGTCACACGCGGGCGCAGCCGGCAGCCCGCGAAGGCGGCGGCGTCCTGGTCGGCGACGAGGCGGCCCTGGTCGATGGTGACCACCTGGTCGCCGATGCGGCCCGCCTCCTTGGCGTCGCGGGAGGTGACGAGAACGGCGCCCCCTTGGGCGGCGTAGCCGCGCAGGAGTCCGTGGAGCCAGGCTGTCTCGCGGGGGGAGAGCCCGTGGGCGGGGTCGTCCAGGACGAGTGTGTGGGGGTCGCCGAGGAGGGCGGAGGCGAGGCCGAGGCGCCGGTCCATGCCGAGCGAGAAGTCGCCGAGGCGCTGGTCGGCGAGGCCGCTGAGGCCGACGACCTCAAGGACGTCGTCGGCACGCTCGACGGGGACGCCGGCGGCCGCGCTGAGCATGCGCAGGTGGCTGCGGGCGGTGCGGGAGGGGTGGCCCGGGACGTCGCCGAGCATCACGCCGATCTCGCGGGTGGGGTGGGGGATGCGGTCCAGGGTGCGACCCCGGAAGAGGGTGACGCCGCGGCCGGGGTCGAGCCGCAGCAGGAGGCGCAGGGCGGCGGTCTTGCCGGCTCCGGGCTCGCCGAGCAGGACGGTGACGCGGCCCGGCCGGGCTTCGAAGGTGAGGTCGTCGACGACGGGTGGCTGGTGGCGGCGGGGGACGCTGGTCAGTCCAATGGCCTGGATCATGGCTTCACTCGCGGGACGGCGGGAGCACGTACCGGAGCACCGTAACCCGATATGTCCTATTTGCGACGCACCGCGAGCATCTTCCGGCACGTGTGTCACACCTGACGCCGCCGAACCCCCGCTCCCGTCCCTCGGCGGAGCCGGTCCGGGCCAGGCCTGGTCAGGCTTCGGGCCGGAGCATGGGCGGGTTGAGGAGCGTGGCTCCGCCCGCCCGGAAGAGTTGCGCCGGTCGGCCGCCCTGGCGCGTCGTCGTGCCACCCGTGGGCACGAGGAAGCCGGGCGTGCCGGTCACCTTGCGGTGGAAGTTCCGTGGGTCCAGGGCGACGCCCCACACCGCCTCGTAGACGCGGCGGAGCTCGCCCACGGTGAATTCCTGCGGGCAGAACGCGGTCGCGAGCGAGGAGTACTCGATCTTGGAGCGGGCGCGCTCGACGCCGTCGGCGAGGATACGGGCGTGGTCGAAGGCGAGCGGGGCGGCCTGCTCGTCCTCGCGGCCGTAGCCCATCTCCTGGTCCAGCAGGTCCTCCACCGGCGCCCAGCGCACGCTGCGCGCGTCCCCGCCCGGGCGCGGGGCGGGCAGATCGGGCGCGAGCGCGAGATGCGCGACGCTCACCACCCGCATGCGCGGGTCGCGCTTCGGGTCGCCGTACGTGGCGAGCTGTTCGAGGTGCGCGGCGTTGGCGACCGCGGGCGCCGCCGGGTCGTGGGCGAGCAGCCCCGTCTCCTCGGCGAGCTCGCGAGCCGCCGCGGTCGTCAGGTCCTCGTCACCCCGGACGAAGCCGCCGGGGAGCGCCCAGCGTCCTTGGAACGGGGGCTCGCCACGGCGCACGGCCAGCGCGCACAGCGCGTGCTGTCGCACCGTGAGCACGACCAGGTCCACGGTGACGGCGAAGGGCGGGAAGGCCGACGGGTCGTAGGGCATGACGTGATCATAGTCGTCTGCCTGACGATAAACAGGCTCTTGGTCACGGTGGACAAGCTCCCGACCGCGGTCCGTGAGGAGGCCGTCCGGCGACCCCGTCTCCATGCCGCTCACGCCCCCAGCTGCAGCCCTTCGGCTGCCTCCTCGACCATGCCCAGCCCGAGTCTGCTGATCCGCACCGCGAACGGCTGCTCGGCCACGCGGAGCCCGGTGAACCGCAGCTCGCCCAACGGCGCGGTGCGCGGAGGACGGACCGCCACCGTGCCGGCCGGCACGTCGGGCCGCACCCCGGCGAGCGTCGCCAGCAGGTGGACCGCGCCCGCCGCTGCGACGGCCGCCGGCCGGCACGCCGCCGGGTGCGGCAGCGGCGCGCTGCCGAGGGTGCGCTGCTCCCCCGCGTACATCTCCGGCAGCCGGTATCCGAAGGCTTCGGCGGCGTCCAGCGCCCCGCGCAGGAGGCCGCTCGCCTCCTTCTCGTAGCCCGCCGCCAGGAGCCCGGCCACGGCCACGGCCGTCTCATGGACCCGCACGGCCCCACTGCGGTGGCCGAAGGGATTGTGGCCGGGCTCCTTGGAGCCGAGGCTGCGCAGCCCCCAGCCGGAGTCGAGGGCGGGGCCGCCGAGCAACCGGGCCAGCTGCTCGGTCTGCACCCGGTCCAGCAGCCCCGGGGCGTACGCCCCGCCGCCCAGCAGTCCCGTGTCGAGCAGATGCGCGGCAGCGCTGCCGAGGTGAGGTATCCGCCGGCCGTCGGGCGTACGGGCTGCGACGGGGCGTCCGCCGCCCGGGTCGTCGGTCCAGAAGCCCTCCCGGAAGCGGCGGCGCAGCTCGGCCGCCCACTCCCGCAGCTCCGCGGACCGGGGGCGGTCGTACGACTCCAGCAGGTCCGCGCCGAGCAGGGCGGCCCGGTGCGCGTGCGCCTGCACCTCGCAGCGGTACGGGCCGCCCGGGGCCGGGTCCGCGAGGTAGGGCCCGTCCCCGGCAGCGGTCCGCAGCCAGTCCAGGCATCGCTCGGCGGCGGGAAGCAGCGCCTGGGTCTCGTGGGCGGGCAGCCCCCAGCGCCGGGCCTCCGCGAGCACGACGGGGAACAGGAGCGTGGCTTCGACGCCCGTGCATCCGGGCGGCAGATGCG
This sequence comes from Streptomyces sichuanensis, assembly GCF_020328095.1. Taxonomy (NCBI): domain Bacteria; kingdom Bacillati; phylum Actinomycetota; class Actinomycetes; order Kitasatosporales; family Streptomycetaceae; genus Streptomyces; species Streptomyces sichuanensis. Next base: position 65,331 of record NZ_JAIXMK010000023.1, on the reverse strand, counting down.
CCCCCGTGTGCCGCAGCGCACCGGGGATGCGGCCGTGGTCGGGGCCCGGTCCGGTCTGCTGCGTACGGGCCAGAGTGCGCAGCGTCCCGGCGGCGAGCCGCACACCCAGGGGCAACGTCATGCGGGCGGCCCACAGGGCCTCGGCGGGCGCGAGGTGACCGCACCGCCAGGGGATGCCCGCGGCGAGGTGGGCATCGGCCGGGTGCGCCGGGTCGCGCACCAGCAGGGCCCGCAGGTCGTCGAGGCCGGCTGCCAGCAGCGCCGCGGCCCGTGCGTCGTCCCCCTCGGCCTCGGCGTCGCCCCAGGGCGGCGCCGCTCCGCCGCGACCGTGGACGGCCGGCTCCGGCGTGCGGGGCCGGCCGGGGAATTCCGGGCGGACCCGCAGCTCGACCGTACGACTGCCGCCGGGCGGCAGCTGTATCTCCCAGCAGAGCAGGCCGGCCGAGGCCAGCGCGTCCCCGGGCGGGGGATCGGCGGTGACGACGGCGTGCAGACCGGGGGTGGACCAGCGCAGGCCGGAACCGTGCACCGCGGCCGGCACCTCGGGGCCGGCCAGCCCCGCGGCGATCGCGCCCAGCTCGGCGAGGTCGGTGCCCAGGGACACCTCGACGACCAGCCGGAGCTCCTGGACGGCCGCGCTGCGCACGGTGATCCGCTCGATGCCCTCGGCGTCCCGGACCCGTTCCACGGTGACGGCCGGGTCGGGCCCCGCGTCGGCGGGCGTGCGTACCGTACCGACGAAGCGGGCCCGCTCCGCGCCGAGCATGCGCCCCTGGACGGGCACCGGCTCGGCACCGGCGACCTTGACCCGGCACCGGGCCAGCAGCCGTCGCCCGCTGCGGTAGAAGCCGTCGAGGCCGTGACCGGTGAGCTGCCCGTGCTGGGAGGAGATCGCGAGCGCGGGGAGCGCGACGCAGATCAGCGCCTCGTGCACGGGTTGCGGTCCCTGCGGTCGTCCGGCGGGGGCGCGTCGCTGTTCGGGTGGGCGGCGGATCGAGGGACCGTTCGGGGCAATGCCTTGCACGTGTCTGCGCTCCCTGTGGGCATCACGGGCCTGGACGACCGACGACGACTGCGGGCCACTCAGGTGAACGGCGCGGGGCCCGCGGAGGTCACGGGGGTGCGGAGTGGCCCCGGTCACTGTCGTCCCCGCACCCCTCGGGGGCCCGTGCGCCGCGGCCGGGCCTTTCCTGCCGGTCCGCTCGCCCCTGCCGGGCCCGCGGGGCGGCGCGCCCCGCCGGGGCCGCCGAGGCTGCCCGGGCCCGCGGCCCGGCGGCCTCGGCCCTCGGGCGCCGGGGCGTCCCGGGCCGGGGTGGCCGTGGCCGCTTCTGCGGGCGGGGCCGGGGTGGCCCCTGCCTCCGGCGTCCGGGAGTGCACGGCGCGGTCGGCGCGCTCACGGCGCAGGCACCGGCGCAGCAGCTCGGGGTCCATGCTGTCGTTGCAGGCGCGGTGCAGGAGCTGGGCGAAGAGGTAGTCGGGGTCGGCACTCAGGGCGCTGCTGAGGGCGACCCGGGCCTCGGGCTGGTCGCCGGTGGACCAGGCGACCCATCCGGCGAGGGTGAGCGGGGCGGCCGCGTGTTCGATGTAGGGCGGCACGCAGCGCCGGGCGAGGGCGCGCCACACGCGCAGCGCTGCCGGGGCCTGCGGCCCCTCCATCCATTCGGCGGCCCGGTCGCGCGTGGTGCGGTCCTGGAGGCCGAGGACGATGGCCGCCGCCTCGTCGGCGGCCACCAGGGCGTCGTCCCGTTCGTCGGCCGCCGCACGGCCGGCCGCGGGCGGGGCTTCGTGGAAGCGCCCGATGAGCAGGCCGGCGAGGTCGAGCGTCTCCTGCCGGACGGTCTCGCAGTCCGTTCCCCGGAGGATGCGGGGAACGAGGTCCGCGGCGGCCGCGTCCAGCGCCGTCTGCTGCTGATGGGCCCGCGGGCCGGTCAGGGGCGCGTAGCGCGCCTCCATCTCGCGCAGCGTTCCGCGGACCTGAATGCCGGCGTAGGCGGCCGCCGCGGCCATCACCGAGGTGCCCGGCAGGGCCAGGGGCACCCCTTCCGGCGGGCAGCAGCGGTCGTCGGGGCAGCAGTAGGACCAGAACCGGCCGTCGGAGATGCACAGGGCCTCGTAGACGGGGACGTCGAGCCCGCCGCAGGCGAGGCGCAGGCTCTGGGCGAGCGGGTGGAGCCGTTCCCTCACCTGCTGCCCCGTCTCCCCCTCCGCGGGGTCCTGGCACAGGAACAGCACGATGCCGTCGGGGCGGGATCCCCGCTTGTCACAGCCGGTGACGAGGGTCTCGGCGAGCTGGTCGCTGACGTCGGGCCATTCGGCCTGGTTGCCGGGGATGCCGAGCCTGAGCCGGCCGCCGAAGCGGCCGCGCTCGCCGTGCAGCGCGAGGAGCACGACCGAGTCAGTGGGATAAAAGCCCATCAGGTAGGGGAGGGCATCCGCGAGTTCGGCGGGGCTGCGCAGGGTGATCTGCGTCTCCGGGCCGGTTCCCCCAGCCGGGGAAGGAACCGCGGACGAGGGGGCGGACGAGGACGGCATGGGAGCTGATTCATCGGGCTGCGTCATGGCCCGAGAGTCCCGCGGGGCCGAGCCGGCCCGCCACCCCTGTGGATAACTCCGGAATATTGTCGTACTAACGCTGTGGACAGCCTGCCTCCCGGGTTTTCCACAGGTCCCCCGGCCCATTCGCGCTTTGTCAGTGCCCTCGTGTTGCATGGGGGCATGACCAACGAAGCCCTCCGCACCTCGGCGGACACCGTCCTCGCCCGTCTCGTCGGAGACACCACGGGCACGGCGAGACTGCGCGAGGACCAGTGGCGCGCGATCGAGGCGCTCGTCGCCGACCGCCGCCGCGCGCTGGTCGTCCAGCGCACGGGGTGGGGCAAGTCGGCGGTGTACTTCGTCGCGACCGCGCTGCTGCGCGAGCGCGGCAGCGGTCCGACGGTGATCGTCTCCCCGCTGCTCGCCCTCATGCGCAACCAGGTGGACGCCGCCGCCCGGGCGGGGATCCACGCCCGCACGATCAACTCCTCCAACACCGAGGAGTGGGAGACCGTGCAGGCCGAGGTCGCCGCGGGCGAGGTCGACGTCCTGCTCGTGAGCCCCGAGCGGCTGAACAACCCCGACTTCCGCGACCAGGTGCTGCCCAAGCTCGCGGCGGCCACCGGTCTGCTGGTCGTCGACGAGGCCCACTGCATCTCCGACTGGGGGCACGACTTCCGGCCGGACTACCGGCGGCTGCGCACCATGCTGGCCGACCTGCCGCCCGGTGTCCCGGTGCTGGCGACCACCGCCACGGCCAACGCCCGTGTGACCGCCGACGTCGCCGAGCAGCTCGGCACGGGCGAGGGCGCGGAGGAGGCGCTCGTCCTGCGCGGGCCGCTGGACCGCGAGAGCCTGAGCCTGAGCGTGCTGACGCTGCCCGACGCCGCGCACCGCCTGGCCTGGCTCGCCGACCACCTGGAGGAGCTGCCGGGCTCCGGCATCATCTACACCCTCACCGTCGCCGCGGCCGAAGAGGTCACGGCGTTCCTGCGGCGCCGTGGCCACGTGGTGGCCTCGTACACGGGCAAGACGGAGAACGCGGACCGCCAGCAGGCGGAGGAGGACCTGCTCGCCAACCGCGTCAAGGCGCTCGTCGCCACGTCCGCGCTCGGCATGGGCTTCGACAAGCCCGACCTCGGCTTCGTGGTCCACCTGGGCTCGCCGTCCTCCCCCATCGCCTACTACCAGCAGGTGGGACGCGCCGGACGTGGCGTGGAGCACGCCGAGGTGCTGCTGCTGCCGGGCCGCGAGGACGAGGCGATCTGGAAGTACTTCGCCTCGCTCGCCTTCCCCCCGGAGGAGCAGGTCCGCCGCACGCTGGCGGTGCTGGCCGCCTCCGAGCGCCCTGTGTCGCTCCCCGCCCTGGAGCCCCAGGTCGAGCTGCGCCGTTCGCGGCTGGAGACCATGCTCAAGGTCCTCGACGTGGACGGGGCGGTCCACCGGGTGCGCGGCGGATGGACCGCGACGGGCGAGCCGTGGGTGTACGACGCGGAGCGTTATGCCTGGGTGGCGCGCCAGCGCGAGGCGGAGCAGCAGGCGATGCGCGACTACGCCACGACGACGCAGTGCCGGATGGAGTTCCTGCGGCGCCAGCTGGACGACGAGGAGGCCGCCCCGTGCGGGCGGTGCGACAACTGCGCGGCTCCCCGGTTCGGCGCCGACGTGTCCGCCGGTTCCCTGGACGCCTCGCGGGGTGAACTGGGCCGCCCGGGGGTGGAGGTGGAGCCGCGGCGGATGTGGCCCACGGGCATGCCGGCGGTCGGCGTGGACCTCAAGGGCCGTATCCCGGCGGGCGAGCAGGCCGCCACGGGCCGGGCGCTGGGGCGGCTCTCCGACATCGGTTGGGGCAACCGGCTGCGGCCGCTCCTCGCCCCCCACGCTCCGGACGTCGACATTCCGGATGATGTGGCGGACGCGGTGGTCACCGTGCTGGCCGACTGGGCCCGGGGAAGCGGAGGTTGGGCGTCCGGGGCACCGGACGCTCCCGCGCGACCGGTGGGTGTCGTCACCGTCGCCTCCCGCACCCGGCCGCGGCTGATCCACTCGCTGGGCGAGCACATCGCCCGGGTCGGGCGCATGCCGCTCCTGGGGACGGTCGACTATGGACGCGCCGAAGAGGACACCCGGGTTCCGCGGACCAACAGCGCGCAGCGGCTGCGGGCGCTGGACGGAGCACTGACCGTTCCCCCCGCGCTCGCCGAGGCGCTGGCGACGGCCGGCGGCCCGGTCCTGCTCGTGGACGACCTGGCCGATACGGGCTGGACCCTTGCCGTCGCGGCTCGGCTGCTGCGGCGGTCCGGGGCGGCGGAGGTGTTCCCCCTGGTCCTGGCCGTCCAGGGGTGAGCAGGGGCAGGCGGGCGAGGCGAAGCGGAATTTAGTCGGCGGATCGTCAGATACCGGTCAGTGGCGTCAATTGATCGTTGCCGCACGGCCGATGGGGCCGCGAGAATTGAACCGCTCCCCACTCCCGCCCGCTCGCGGTCTGCCACGACCGACGACGCGGCGGCCCGCCCTGCCTGCCCCTCCGCCCGGCTCCGCGGGCGTGCAGACGAAGGGAGAACCATGACCTTCGGCTCCGCTCCTGCACCGTCCGCCGACTCCGCTCCCCGCCCGGTCAGGCTGCTGGAACCGGCCGAGTGGGTGGCCTCCGGCGTCCCCCTGCTGCGCAATCCGCGCGAGGTCGTCACCGGTCTGCACGCGCGCCACATGCCGACACCGTCCACAGCCGTCATCGCGGTGTTCGATCCCGACGAACGGCTCGCGGCCAGTGCGTCCTTCGCACGCCACACCGGACGGGCGGGCGTCGCCGACGGCTGGGAACTGCGCAATGCGCTCCTGAGCCGACTGCGTCAGATCATCCCGCACGACCTGCGCAGACGGGCGCCCATACGCACCGCCGTACTCCTCTACTGCCGTGAGGGCGAGGCCCATTGGACCGAGGAGGACGGGGCGTGGATGTGGGGGCTGCGCGACGCATGCACCCTGCACGGGCTGCGCTGCGGCGCGTACATCACCCTCACCCGGACCGGCTGGCAGATCCTCGGCGAGGGCCGCAGCGGACGCTGCCCCCGCTCCTCGCCCTACCCGGCCGCACGGATCGGCTTCGGCGGCGGGGCACCCGAAGCGCACCGCCGCGCCGCCGCCCGGTGACCCGGGACGGCACAGTGGCCGACACACCCGGCGGGGGCGGGCCGGCCACCGGAACCGGACGTCAGACTCCTGCGGAGAGAAGGGCGTTGACGCGCTTCGGGTCGCCACAGACGATCAGCAGCGCACCGGCACGGGCCATGGCCGCGGGAAGCGCACGCGCCACCTCGGCGTCCGAACCACCGTTGACGGCGACGACCACGACCGGCCGGGTCGCGGCACGGTCGGCATCGGCGGCCGCGTAGAAGACGTCGTCCCCGGCGTCGTGCTGCGCCCAGTAGGACGCCTCGCCGAAGGACAGCTCGTGGGCCGCCCACGGGTGGGGGTCGCCGGTGGTGAGGACCAGGACCTCGCCGGGCGCCCGGCCGGCATCGAGCAGCAGGTCGACGGCCTCGTCCGCGGCGCCCAGCGCACCCTCCGCGGGGGCGGGGATCAGCTGGACCTGCGCGGTGGCCGCCGGGGAGCCCGCCGCAGGACGCGGAGGACGGGGGCCCGGGACAGGGCCGCTGCGCGGGCCGGGGTTGCCGGACCGCGCGGGGGCCGGGCGGGGACCAGGGACAGGGCGGGGGGTCATCGCGGGACGGCCGGCGGCCGGAACTGCGCGGGGACCCGGGACACTCTCGTGAATCTGAGGCTCCTCGGGGATGAGAGGCATGGGGTGATGTCTATCAAACGCCGGTGCGAGTCGCGTCGGCGGGTGGCGTTTTGGGCCACTCAGAAGTCGAAGCCGAGCTGGCCTCCGGCCTCCAATGCCACGTTGTCGGGGCTGATGCGGGCCCGCTTGAGGTGCTGCCAGCGGGGCAGCGCGTCCAGGTACGACCACGACAGCCGGTGGTGCGGGGTCGGCCCCAGCTCCTCCAGGGCGGCACGGTGCACCGGCGACGGATATCCGGCGTTGTCACCGAACCCGAAGTCCGCGTGCACGGCGCCCAGTTCGGCCATCAGCGTGTCGCGCCGCACCTTGGCGATCACGGAGGCCGCGGCGACGGCCACACAGGACTGATCGCCCTTGATGACCGTACGGACCTTCCACGGCTCGCCGAGGTAGTCGTGCTTGCCGTCGAGGATCACCGCGTCGGGTCGCACGGGCAGGCCGTCCAGGGCGCGGGTCGCGGCCAGCCGCAGCGCCGCCGTCATGCCCAGCTCGTCGATCTCCTGCGGGGAGGCGTGCCCGAGGGCGTAGGACGTGACCCACGTCTCCAGGGCCGCGGCGAGCACCGTGCGTCGCTTGAGGGTGAGCAGCTTGGAGTCCGTCAGTCCCTCGGGCGGGCGGCGCAGGCCGGTGACGGCCGCGCACACGGTGACGGGTCCGGCCCAGGCGCCCCGGCCGACCTCGTCCACACCGGCGACGATCTTTGCTCCCGTCGTCGCTCGGAGCGAGCGCTCGACGCTGTGGGTAGGCGGTTGGTAGGGCATGGCGCCTGTAAGGTTACGCCCCCGGCGCCGAGCTGTCCCGCCCCGCCCCGCCCCCACTCCACGCCGTCCGGTCAGCGCACGGCCTCCGGGAGCCAGTCGGGCAGCGCTTCGGTGTGCCGCAGCCAGTCCGCCGGCGGAGCGCCTCCTTCCGCCGCGGCGACCACGCCGCCGGCGATGGCGGACGTGGTGTCCACGTCGCCGCCCGCCTGCGCCGTCGTCCAGAAAGCCGCCTCGAACGAGTCGAGATGGCGCGCGGCGGCCCACAGCGCGAAGGGCACGGTGTCGTGCGCGCTGGTCCGGCGGCCGCAGCCCAGGACGGCGGCGACGGTGGTCGCGTCGCCGTAGTCGAGCATGTCGCGGGCGCGGCGCAGTCCCTGCTGGACGGCGCTGCGCGGCACGAGGGCGACCACGCCGTCGAGCAGGCTCTCGGGGGTGAGGGTGCCGGCCGGGCCGGCCGCGAGGGCTGCGGCGGCGGCCACGGCCATGGCTCCGGCCACGGCCTCGCGGTGCTGGTGCGTGGTGTACGCCGAGATCTCCGCCTGGTGCGTCGCCTGCTCGGGGTCGTCGGCGTACCAGGCGCCCAGAGGGGCGATGCGCATGGCCGCACCGTTGCCCCAGGACCCCTGCCCCTTGAACAGGGCCGCGGCCAGCTCGCGCCAGTCGCCGCCCTCCCTGACCAGGCGCAGCATGCGGTTGACCGCCGGGCCGTAGCCGCGGTCGAAGTCGTGGCGCTCGGCGAAGGAGCGCGCGAGGGCGTCCTGGTCGATGCGGCCGTGCTCGGCGAGGACGGCCAGCACGGAGCAGGCCATCTCGGTGTCGTCGGTCCATCGCCAGGGCGCGGGCGGCAGCTCGCGGCGCTTGAGCGACGGATAGTTGGCGGGGACGAAGAACTGGGAGCCGAGGGCGTCACCCACGGCCAGCCCTCGCAGGCTCGCCAGGGCTCGGTGGAATCGGTCAGTTGTCATCGCAGCGAACTCTAACCGGTGAAGCCATACGATTCGGGGGTGCACCAGCGCTCGAACGGCCGGTCAAGGTGATACCTGCCGTCAGCGCCGAGCAGCAGCATGCGCGTCTCGCCGTTGCCCGGGTTGGACAGGCACTCGAACTCGGCGACGGTCCAGTGCAGCCATCGCATGCAGAACAGCCGCATGGTCAGGCCGTGCGTGACGAGCAGGACGTTCGGCGGGTGCCCCGGGTCGTCGAAGCTGCGCCACAGGCTCTCCAGGAAGGAGCCGACCCGGTCGTACACGTCGGCGCCCGACTCGCCCTGCGCGAAGCGGTAGAAGAAGTGGCCGTAGGCGTCGCGGTACGCCTTCTGGCGGCGCACGTCCTCCCTCTCCTGCCAGTTTCCCCAGTCCTGCTCGCGCAGGCGCGGCTCCTCCCGGACGCGGACCCGCGTGGGGTCGAGGCCGAGGGCCTGGAAGGTCTGGTGGGTGCGGCGGTAGGGCGAGACGTAGGCGGAGACGCGTTCGTCCCCGAAGAGCTCGCGCAGGAGGACGCCGGCCTGCTCGGCCTGCTTGCGGCCGGTCGCCGTCAGTGCCAGGGCGTGGTCGGGCTCTCGCTCGTAGACCGTGTCGTCGATGTTGCCTTCGGATTCGCCGTGCCGGATGAGGACGATGCGCCGGGGCCGTGCCATGCGGCCACCCTAGTTCGCACAGGCGGCGACCGCCTCGCGCTCTTCCGTGACCTCCGCCCGGCCTGCGCGTATCGCGCACCGGCGGCCCTTGAAGCGGCGGTGGAGCGCCCGGTCGTGGGAGACGATCACCACGGCACCCGGCCATGCGGCCAGCGCCTCCTCCAGTTGTTCGATGAGCCCCAGGGCGAGGTGGTTGGCGGGTTCGTCGAGCAGGAGGAGGTCCGCCGGGCGGGCCAGCAGCCGGGCCAGGGCGAGGCGGCGGCACTGCCCGGCCGAGAGCGATCCGACGGGCACGTGCAGGTCGCGTTCGCGGAAGAGTCCGTACGCCAGGAGCTGCGCCCGCCGCTCCTCGTCCGTGCCCGGCAGCCCTTGCCCGTACGCCTCCAGCAGCCGCTCCGCGGGCCGGCTCACGGGGATCTCCTGGGCGAGATAACCGATGCGGCCGTTCCTGCGCACGGTGCCGGCATCGGGCAGGGCGAGGCCCGCCATCAGCCGCAGCAGCGTCGACTTCCCGGCGCCGTTGGAGCCGTGCACCAGCATCCGCTCTCCCGCCCGCACGGTGAGGGCCTCGACCGCGAGCCGGTCGCCGACGCGTACCCCGTCGAGCGTGACGAGGTCTCCGTCGGCAGTGCCGAGCGCGGGGCCGGCCGCGAAGCGCAGGGGCTCCGGCGGGCGCGGGACGGGGTTCTCCTCCAGCCTGCGCAGCCGTTCCCGGGCGTTGCGGACACGGGTGGAGACGGAGGACTGGACGCGGCCCTTGTCACGGTCGTAGGCCATCTTGTTGCCGTCCTTGATGGCGCGCCCCGGCGCCACGCTCCGGGCGGAGGTCGCGGCGGTCCCGGCCAGGGCGGCCGTCTCCATGCACGACTGGTCGTATTCCTGTTCCCAGCGGCGGCGGGCCGCAGCCCGTTCCGCGACGAAGCCGGCGTAGCCGCCGCCGTAGCGGACGAGCGTCCGCCGGTCGGCGTCGACCTCGATGACGGCGGTGGCGACGCGGCCGAGGAAGACCCGGTCGTGGGAGACGGCGACGACCGTGCCGCGATGGGCGCGCAGGGTGTCCTCCAGCCAGGTCAGGGCGGCGCCGTCGAGGTGGTTGGTCGGTTCGTCCAGCAGCATGACCTCGGGGGCCGCCGCGATGAGACAGGCCAAGCCGAGCCGCGCCTGCTCGCCACCGGAGAGGCTGCCCAGGCGGCGGTCGCGCGCCAAGTGGCCGATGCCCAGACCGTGCAGGGCCTTGTCGACCCGCGCGTCGGCCTCGTAGCCGCCCCTGGCCTCGAAGGCGGTGAGGAGTGCGCCGTACTCGTCGAGCGCCTGAGGCCCCGCCGCGCCGAGCTCCGCCTCCAGCTCGCGCAGGCGGATCTCCATGGCGCGCAGGTCGGCGAGGGCCGCGTCGATCGCCTGCGCGACCGTTGCGTCCGGCGGAAGGCCGGGGGTCTGCCGTAGGTAACCGATGCCGCCGTCGGCCGAGGTCACGGCGGTGCCGTCGTCGGGCCGGCCGATGCCGGCCAGGATCTTCAGCAGCGTCGACTTGCCGGCGCCGTTCTCTCCCACGATGCCGACTCGTTCGCCGGCCCGCACGGACAGGGACACGCCGTCGAGCAGCAGCCGGTCGCCCCGGGAGACGGACACATTGTGCAGTGAGAGCTGGGTGGGCACGGGCGGACCTCCGGGGCGAGACACCGACACGGACAGCAAACGCAACCGTAGTTGCGTTATCCTCAGCATGACAGAGCCCAGCCCCTTAACGCAACGGGAGTTGCAGTTGCCTTCGGAAGCCCCCTCTTCCAGCGCCCCCGGCACGGTGCGCCCCGGCGGGCGCACCGCCCGCACGCGCGCCGCCGTGCGCGACGCCGTCCTCTCCGGGCTCGTCGAACACGGCTATCCCGGCCTCACCGTCGAATACGTCGCCGAGCACTCCGGCGTCCACAAGACGACGCTCTACCGCCGCTGGGGAGGCGTCGAAGGGATGGTGGCGGACGCGCTCGACCTGGCGGGCGAGGACAGCTGGAGCCCGCCCGACACGGGCACGCTCCGCGGTGACCTGCTCGCGCTCGCACATGAGGTCGTCGACACCTTCACCGACCCTGCGGGCGCGGCCGCCCCGACCGCCTTCATCACCGCCGCGTTCCAGTCCGAGCGCGCCGCCCGGGCACTGGGCGGCTTCTACGCCGAACGCTTCGGGCGCTGCGCGCCCCTGATCGCCCGGGCCGTCGAGCGCGGCGAGGCGCCGCCCGGCACCGACGCGGGGGCCGTGGCGCGGGCGGTGTCCGCCCCGCTGTTCTTCCGGCTGTTCATCACCCGCGAAGACGTGGACGCGGCCGCCGCGGAACAGGCGGCCGACGCCGTGCTCGCGGCGGTCAGCGCCGGGGTCTACGCCTCACCGGCCTGACCCCAGGGGCCCCAGCGGACCCCTGGGGTCACACCGCCCAGAAGCCCCGAGCGGTCACACCGCCGGTCCCCGGTCAGTCACACCGTCCACGCCTGCTCTATCTCCACCACGTCGCCGGTGATGGCTGCGACGTCGGCCTCGGTCTGTGCCCGCAGGCCGAGCCGCTCCACCCTGTCCGCGCGGTACTTGCCGTGCTCGGCCTCGGAGTTCCACATCGACAGCACCAGGAACTCCTGGCCGGGTGCCTCGCCGAAGACACCGCGCAGCATTCCGGGGGAGCCGGCCATCGCCGGGTTCCACACCTTCTCCTGCATCAGGGTGAAGTGCTCGACCCTGTCCTCGCGGACCCGGCAGTGGGCGAACCGGACCACGTCCGCATCCGTGAACTGCGGCCGGAAACCGACCTTCACGTCGAAACGGTGCTCGAAGAGCCGCACCTGGGGGTTGCGGTACGTGCCGACCTGCGACGCCGCGAGCCGATCGTGCGAGCGCGCCATGAAGGAGTCGTAGAACGGCCTGCTCTCCCAGAAGCCGAAGAGGTGGACCACGTCAGGGCGCGCCCTGCTCCACCCTCCCCCCTGTCCCCGGAACCCGGGCTCACCGAGCAATCCCGCCCACTTCCGCTGTCCCCGCTCGAAGCCCCGGCGGTCCACCACGGTGCAGCGAATCCACTTGACCAGCACCGGGCCATCGTACGGCGCGGACAGTGGCGCGGGTCACGTACGCGAGGAGTACACGCGGGCGAGCGTGGCGACTTCCTCCTCGTCCAGCTCGATGCGGAACTCGCTCCGCAGCACCTCGTTCAACTCCGCTGCACCGACTTCCCGTTGTTCCGTGGAACCGTCGGCACGCACGGTCACGAACACCGGGCCCACGAGCATGCGTCGTAGGGCGGACTCCGTCTGCTGGACGATGACCCGGGAGACGAACGGCGAACGGGGGTGCGTCGAGGTGTAGTGGTTCATGACGACGTAGTCGATCGGGAATCGGTCCTCCGGCCCGAACGCGTACAGGTCGCCCCAGCCGTCCGCCCGGAGTGTCCGCAGGGCGTGCACGCCGTTCTCCTCACGCACGAGGCCGAACCTCCACTCCCCCTGCCGGGCCTCGGCACCGTCCCGGAAGGGCAGCGGCTCCAGCAGCCCCTCGCCGCCGAAGCCCACGTCGCACAGCCACTCCTCGCCGTCCGCCACCACCTTGAGCGTCATGTGCGTGACGGGGCGCATGCCGTCACTCCCCACCCGCACACGCGCACCGAGACCGGTCACGGAGAAGCCGATGCGCTCCAGCGCCGCGGCGAACAGCGAGTTCTGCTCGTAGCAGTAGCCGCCGCGTCTGCGCGTCACCATCTTGTCCTGCAGGGCCTTGACGTCCAGCAGGACCGGGCGGCCGAGCTGCACTTCGAGGTTCTCGAAGGGAATCGCCGCCACATGGCCCCGGTGCATCGCCCGCAGCGTCTGCAGGTTCGGCTCCAGAGGGCCCTGCAGGCCGATCCGGTCCAGGTAGGCGTCGAGATCCAGCTCGTCGCCGCTCCATTGGGAATTACTCATTCCGGGTACCCCCGCCTTCACTTGATCAACTGACTACCCTTCACAACATACGAGCTGGCCGGAATATGCCGGTGGGGAGCAGCCGAATACCACTCCCCGACCGGTCGCACGAGCGCACGACGAAGGGGACCGGCCGCATGGCCGGTCCCCTTCACGAGCCGTGGGTCAGCAGCTGTGGGTCAGCTGCCCTCGACGGCGCTCGTCGTCAGCTGCAGCCGCTGGTCGAGCCGCAGCCCTCGCAGAGGTAGCAGCTGCCGGCGCGGCGCATCTTGGTGCCGCAGGAGAAGCACAGCGGCGCGTCCGCGTTCAGGCCCAGCTGCATCTCCACCAGCTCGGTGGAGTTGTGGGCCTGCTTCGGGGCCGGGGCCACCGCGGCGGGCTGGGCCGGAACCTCGGGCTTCGGCGTCTCGGTCTGGCGCGGGGCGGACTGCGCGAGACCCTCCACGTCGACCTCCTCGTCGGCCGGCTCGTAGGAACCGGTGTCCAGGTGACGCTGGCGCTCCTCGGCGGAGTGGATGCCCAGCGCCGAGCGCGTCTCGAACGGCAGGAAGTCCAGCGCCAGGCGGCGGAAGATGTAGTCGACGATCGACTGCGCCATCCGCACGTCCGGGTCGTCCGTCATGCCGGCCGGCTCGAAGCGCATGTTGGTGAACTTCGAGACGTAGGTCTCCAGCGGCACGCCGTACTGCAGACCGACCGAGACGGCGATCGAGAAGGCGTCCATCATGCCCGCGAGGGTCGAGCCCTGCTTGGACATCTTCAGGAAGACCTCGCCCAGACCGTCGTCGGGGTAGGAGTTGGCGGTCATGTAGCCCTCGGCGCCACCCACCGTGAAGGAGGTGGTGATGCCCGGGCGGCCCTTGGGCAGGCGCTTGCGGACCGGGCGGTACTCGACGACCTTCTCCGCGGCGGCGGGGACGGCCTCGACGGCCTTGGTCTCCTCCTTCTCCTTCTTCTTGGCGGAGAGCGGCTGACCGACCTTGCAGTTGTCGCGGTAGATCGCGAGGGCCTTCAGGCCCATCTTCCAGCCCTCGAAGTAGACCTCCTCGACCTCCTCGACGGTGGCCGACTCGGGCAGGTTGACCGTCTTGGAGATCGCGCCGGAGAGGAACGGCTGCGCGGCCGCCATCATGCGGACGTGACCCATGGCGGAGATCGCGCGCTCGCCCATGGCGCAGTCGAAGACCTCGTAGTGCTCGGCCTTCAGGCCCGGGGCGTCGATCACGTTGCCGTGCTCGGCGATGTGGGCGACGATCGCCTCGATCTGCTCCGGCTGGTAGCCGAGGCGCTTGAGCGCCTTGGGCACCGTGTTGTTCACGATCTGCATCGAGCCGCCGCCGACGAGCTTCTTGAACTTGACCAGGGCCAGGTCCGGCTCGACGCCCGTGGTGTCGCAGTCCATCATCAGGCCGATGGTGCCGGTCGGCGCCAGCACGGACGCCTGGGCGTTGCGGAAGCCGTTCTTCGCGCCGAGGCGGATGACGTCCTGCCACGCCTCGGTCGCCGCGGCCCAGACCGGGGTGTCCAGGTCGTCCATGCGCAGGGCGGCACCGTTGGCGTCGGCGTGCTGCTTCATGACGCGCTGGTGGGCGTCGGCGTTGCGGGCGTAGCCGTCGTACGGGCCGACGGCCGCGGCCAGCTCGGCGGAGCGCCGGTAGGAGGTACCGGTCATCAGCGAGGTGATGGCGCCGGCGAGGGCGCGGCCGCCGTCGCTGTCGTAGGCGTGGCCGGTGGCCATCAGCAGGGCGCCGAGGTTGGCGTAGCCGATGCCCAGCTGACGGAAGGCGCGGGTGGTCTCGCCGATCTTCTCGGTCGGGAAGTCGGCGAAGCAGATGGAGATGTCCATCGCCGTGATGACGAGCTCGACGACCTTGGCGAAGCGCTCGGCGTCGAACGACTGGTTGCCGTTGTCGTCGTCGCGGAGGAACTTCATGAGGTTGAGGGAGGCGAGGTTGCACGAGGAGTTGTCCAGGTGCATGTACTCGCTGCACGGGTTGGACGCGGTGATCCGGCCCGTCTCCGGCGAGGTGTGCCAGTGGTTGATCGTGTCGTCGTACTGGATGCCGGGGTCGGCGCAGGCCCAGGCGGCCTCGGCCATCTTGCGGAAGAGGCCCTTGGCGTCGATCTCCTCGATGACCTCGCCGGTCATCCGGGCGCGCAGACCGAACGTCGAGCCGCTCTCGACGGCCTTCATGAACTCGTCGTTGACGCGGACGGAGTTGTTGGCGTTCTGGTACTGGACGGAGGTGATGTCCTCGCCGCCCAGGTCCATGTCGAAGCCGGCGTCGCGCAGGGCGCGGACCTTCTCCTCCTCCTTCACCTTGGTCTCGATGAAGGCTTCGACGTCGGGGTGGTCGACGTCGAGGACGACCATCTTGGCGGCACGGCGCGTGGCACCGCCCGACTTGATCGTTCCGGCGGAGGCGTCGGCGCCGCGCATGAAGGAGACGGGACCGGAGGCGTTGCCGCCGGAGGAGAGGAGCTCCTTGGAGGAGCGGATGCGGGAGAGGTTCAGGCCGGCGCCGGAGCCGCCCTTGAAGATCATCCCCTCTTCCTTGTACCAGTCGAGGATCGACTCCATGGAGTCGTCGACGGAGAGGATGAAGCAGGCGGAGACCTGCTGCGGCTGCTTGGTGCCGACATTGAACCAGACCGGCGAGTTGAAGCTGAAGACCTGGTGCAGGAGCGCGTAGGTGAGCTCGTGCTCGAAGATCTCGGCGTCCGCGGGGGAGGCGAAGTAGTCGTGCTCCTCGCCGGCCGCGCGGTAGGTCTTCACGACGCGGTCGATGAGCTGGCGGAGGCTGGACTCGCGCTCGGGGGAGCCGGTGGCGCCACGGAAGTACTTGCTCGTGACGATGTTGACCGCGTTCACCGACCAGAAGTCGGGGAACTCCACGCCGCGCTGCTCGAAGTTGATCGAGCCGTCGCGCCAGTTGGTCATGACGACGTCACGACGCTCCCAGACCACCTCGTCGTACGGGTGCACGCCGGGAGTGGTGTGGATGCGTTCGATGCGCAGGCCCTTGCCGCCCTTGTTTCCCTTGGAGCGGGAACCTCGTGCCGGGCCGCTCGTCGTCTCGGTCATGCCGCCTCCCTCTACGGGCAAAACGCCCTAATGCGCCCAATTCTTCCGGGGCGCGATGTGTTCTGTCACCCGGCCGCGCACGGCAGCCGGGCAGGTCTGAAGTACGACCGCTCAGTCGACGGCCACGGCGGGCGCCGGGACTTCGGCACCTGCGGCACAGTCGGCCGGGTCTGCTGCCGAGGCGTCCCGGGCCTCGGCGCGGCGGACGCCCTCGCGGAGTTCCGCGACGGCGGCCTCGAAGTCCTCAAGCGAGTCGAACGCCTGGTACACGGACGCGAAGCGCAGGTACGCGACCAGATCGAGGTCCTTGAGCGGACCGAGTATGGCGAGCCCGACGTCGTGCGTGGAGAGCTCGGCGCTGCCGGTGGCGCGCACCGCTTCCTCGACCCGCTGGCCGAGCTGGGCCAGGGCGTCCTCGGTGACGGGGCGCCCCTGGCACGCCTTGCGCACGCCGGAGATCACCTTGTTGCGACTGAAGGGCTCGGTGACGCCGCTCCGCTTGATCACCATGAGTGACGCGGTCTCGACGGTCGTGAACCGGCGGGAGCAGTCGGGGCACTGGCGGCGTCTGCGGATCGAGCAGCCGTCATCGGTGGTCCGGCTGTCGACGACCCGGCTGTCGGGGTGCCTGCAGAAGGGGCAGTGCATGGCTCTCCACCCTCCTTCACCCTCGGGAACCCCAAGAAAAACTGTGCACGATCAGCGCCACGACGGGCCCCTGGGGGCTCACGTCGAGCAGCCCCCAGCATAGGCGATGACCGTGCCCCCGATTGACCGGGGAGGGCCGTCGACCACAACTTGTGGGTAGCCGCCGCCATCAAACCACTAGATCTGGTGCCGGACGGCGAACCGAGACCCACAGCGTGTCGGGCCGCCGTGAGCGGACACGGCCCCACGAGGGAGCCCCGAGCGCGGCCCCACAGGGGCACGGATGCCACACTGAGCCCACGGCACGGCGCCGCCGGACGGATGCCGGCCGGACCCCCGCCGACCCGCTACGGTGCGGGACGGACGGACCTCCGGCGCCGGCGTCACCACGACGCGGGAAGCGGGCTCCGGCTCGCACCGGAGGAAGCTCCGCCCGGCTACGCCGGGGCTGCCACCGGGCTTCGCTCCAGCACCGAAGAGTACCGTAATGGGGCGAATTGATCTCGGCCCGTACACCCTGGAACCTGATCACGTCAGCCGATCCCGGATATTTCACTCGAACGTGTGTTTGGCGCAACCTTTCGAAAGCAACTACCGTTGTCCAGCTAGGGAGAACATTTCGAGAGGGGCCGACGTGACCACCACCGCAGACAGCGCCACCATCACCGCCCAGGACCGCTCCCAGAACCGACTCGACCAGGCACACCCGATGAACGACGCAGCCATGAACGCCGAGGGGCAGAAGCCTGCCCGCTCGCTCCCCGGACGGCCCCCGGGCATCCGGGCGGACAGCTCCGGTCTCACCGACCGGCAGCGCCGTGTGATCGAGGTGATCCGGGACTCCGTCCAGCGCCGTGGATACCCACCATCCATGCGCGAGATCGGCCAGGCGGTGGGACTGTCCAGCACGTCGTCCGTCGCCCATCAGCTCATGGCGCTGGAGCGGAAGGGCTTCCTGCGCAGGGACCCGCACCGGCCCCGCGCCTACGAGGTGCGCGGCTCCGACCAGCCCAGCACGCAGCCGACCGACACGACGGGCAAGCCCGCCGCCTCGTACGTGCCCCTCGTGGGCCGGATCGCCGCCGGCGGCCCGATCCTCGCCGAGGAGTCCGTGGAGGACGTCTTCCCCCTCCCCCGCCAGCTGGTGGGTGACGGTGAGCTGTTCGTCCTCAAGGTCGTCGGCGACTCCATGATCGAGGCCGCCATCTGTGACGGCGACTGGGTGACGGTCCGCCGCCAGCCCGTCGCGGAGAACGGCGACATCGTGGCCGCCATGCTGGACGGCGAGGCGACCGTCAAGCGCTTCAAGCGCGAGGACGGCCACGTCTGGCTGCTTCCGCACAACGCCGCCTACCAGCCGATCCCCGGCGACGAGGCCACCATCCTGGGCAAGGTCGTGGCGGTGCTGCGACGCGTGTGACACCCGCACGGAGAGGCCGGGCCCCGGAACCACTGCGCCGGTTCCGGGGCTCTTTCTCTGCCCTCGGCCTGCTCGGACCCCCGGCTCGCGCCGGTCCTTGCCCGGGTCCTGCCGGCCCTCGGTCCTACCTGCCCTCGGCCTTGGCCGCCGCGTCGATGGCCGCCAGCGAGCGGCGCGCCTGGTTACGGTCGGTGGTGTACCAGAAGTCCGGCAGCGAAGCACGCAGGAACGACCCGTAGCGGGCCGTGGCCAGCCTCGGGTCGAGCACGGCCACCACGCCCCGGTCCCCCGACGCCCGCACCAGACGACCGGCACCCTGCGCCATCAGCAGCGCCGCATGCGTCGCCGCCACCGCCATGAAGCCGTTGCCGCCCGCGTCCTCCACCGCCCGCTGCCGGGCGCTCATCAGCGGGTCGTCCGGCCGCGGGAACGGCACCCGGTCCATGACCACCAGCTGGCAGCTGGGGCCGGGCACGTCCACGCCCTGCCACAGCGACAGGGTGCCGAAGAGACAGGTGCGGGTGTCCCCGGCGAAGGTGCGGATCAGCTCGCCCAGCGTCTCCTCGCCCTGGAGGAGGATCGGCATGTCGAGTCGGCCCCGCAGCGCCTCGGCGGCCGCCTGCGCCGCCCGCATCGAGGAGAACAGGCCGAGGGTGCGGCCACCGGCCGCCTCGATGAGCTCCGCCAGCTCGTCCAGCATGTCGGTCCGGTTGCCCTCCCGGCCCGGCTGGGCCAGGTGCTTGGCGACGTAGAGGATGCCCTGCTTGGGGTAGTCGAACGGCGAGCCGACGTCCACGCCCTTCCACTCCGGGCAGTCCTCCCCCTCGACGCCCTCGGGCGCGAGGCCCAGGGAGGCACCGACGCCGTTGAAGTCGCCGCCGAGCTTGAGGGTGGCCGAGGTGAGCACCACGGACCGCTCGTTGAAGAGCTTCTCCCGCAGCAGCCCGGACACCGACAGCGGCGCGACCCGCAGCGAGGCTCCGAAGCGGTCGTGTCGCTCGTACCAGACGACGTCGTACTCGGGGCCCTCCACGATGCGCTCGGCGACGGCGTGGATGTTCTCCACGGAGGCCAGGGCCTGCTTGCGGACGGCGTCCTCGTCCTGGACGGACTTGTCGCGGGTGTTGCCCAGGGACGTGACGACCGTGCGCGCCGCGTCGCGCAGCGCCATCAGGCAGTAGCCGAGGTCCTCGGGGATCTCCTCCAGCCGGCCGGGAAGGGCCAGCTCCATCAGGCGCTCGAAGCTCTCGGCCGCCGTCTGCAGGGCATCGGCCGCCTTCTCGTCGACGAGCTTGGCCGCCCGGCGCACGGCCCGGTTGACCTGGCCGGGGGTGAGCTCGCCGGTGGCCACGCCGGTCACGCGGGACACCAGTTCGTGGGCCTCGTCGACGATCAGCACCTCGTGGCCGGGCAGCACGGGGGCGCCCTCGATGGCGTCGATGGCGAGCAGCGCGTGGTTGGTGACCACAACGTCGGCGAGCTTGGCGCGCTCCCGCGCCGCCT
Source organism: Streptomyces sichuanensis (assembly GCF_020328095.1). Taxonomy (NCBI): domain Bacteria; kingdom Bacillati; phylum Actinomycetota; class Actinomycetes; order Kitasatosporales; family Streptomycetaceae; genus Streptomyces; species Streptomyces sichuanensis. The sequence goes on along the minus strand of NZ_JAIXMK010000023.1, from coordinate 46,002 downwards.
CGGCGAAGCACTCGGCACCGTAGGCGCACTTGGAGGCGCCCAGGCACTCCCGGGAGGTGACGGACACCTGCGACCACGCCCGGTCGGACACGCCCGGGGTGAGGTCGTCGCGGTCGCCGGTCTCGGTCTCGTCGGACCAGTCACGCAGCCGCAGCAGGTCCTTGCCCAGCTTGCTGGTGGGCGTCGCCGCCTCGAAGGGGTCGAAGAGCCCCTCCTCCTCTTCCTGCGGCACGCCCTCGTGGAGCCGGTGCAGGCAGAGGTAGTTGGACCTGCCCTTGAGCATGGCGAACTCCGGGCGGCGCCGCAGCTGCGGATGCAGGGCGTCGACCGTGCGCGGGAGGTCGCGCTCGACGAGCTGGCGCTGGAGCGCGAGCGTGGCCGTCGCGACGACCACCCGCTCGCCGTGGGCGAGGGCCGGCACGAGGTAGCCGAGCGACTTGCCGGTGCCGGTGCCCGCCTGGACGAGCAGGTGGGAGCCGCCGTCGATGGCCGCGGCGACGGCTTCGGCCATGGCGACCTGGCCGGGCCGCTCGGTGCCCCCGACGGCGGTGACGGCGGCGTGCAGCAGGTCGGTGAGGGAAGGCGAGGAGGTGGCAGTCATAGCGTTGCCAGCCTACGGGGCCGCACTGACATCGCGGGCCGGGATGGCTCTGCCGGTACCCCCGCGCATACCGGCAGGCACCCACGGTCACCCGGAGACCGGAGGACACCGCCGTGCCGTCGCCGGGCGCAGCTACAGCACGCCCCTCAGGGCACGGTCGCGGATCATCAGGGCGGCGCGCTTGTCCGGCAGCTCGATCTCCGCGGTCAGCCGGAAACCCGCCCCGAGGAAAGCCGCGGCGGACGGAGTGTTGCGCAGGTCCGGTTCCCCGACGACCCGGCAGCAGGCGGGCCTGCGGTCCAGGACGAGGTCCGCGACGGTGCGCAACAACAGGGTGCCCAGACCCCGCCCCCGGTCCGCGACCCTGCCCACCAGGAAATGGATCCCGGTGTCGTGCGGCCGGGCCGGGTAGTGCCGCGCGAGCGGGTCGAGGTCAGCGCGGTACACCTCCCAGTAGCTCATCGGGACGCCGCCGAGCACCCCGAGGCAGGGAACGCTGCGCCCGTCGCCGTCGAGCTGGGCGCGCAGATGACCGGCGGTTGCGGCGTCGGGCCCGGAGAGGCCCCAGAACGCCGCCACTGCCGGATCGTTCATCCACTGGGTGATCAGCCGGAGGTCGCGCTCGATGCGGACCGGTACGAGCTGGAACGGGCCGATGTCCGTGGCCACGGGTCCCCAGTCGGCGAGGCCGTCCAGCAGGTCCGATCCGAAGGCCGGACCGGGCTGGGCCGGCGTCGGTGGTTCGCAGGCGAGGAACTCGACGATCTCCTCGGTCAGCCGCAGGTCGATCGTGTCGACGCAGTCGTCGGGCTCGGGAACCCGATCCGGGACCCGCTCGGTGCCGGGACCCTCACCCGGAAGGGCGGAGAGCGGATCCGTCAACGGGTCGTAGGGCGGTGCGCCGCCCGGGTCGTTCCACTCCGTGCCCATGCCGCTCACCCCGCCGCCGGGGCGAGGGGGTTGGCGACGGTGACGTACACGGACTGGGTGTCGACGGGTCCGACGAGTTCGTCGAGCCCTCGCAGCCTGGTCAGCATGTTGGCCTTGCAGCGCAGGGAGGGCGCGTGGAGGAGGTGCTCCGGCAGCGAGGAGCGGGTCGGGGACGGGCCGGTGGCGGTCTCCTTGAGGAAGCGGCGCAGTCCGGCGAGCAGGACTTGTTCGTCGGCCAGCCGCTGTGAGCCGAACGCACCGATCAGTCCGAGGACGTTGTTGATGCCGAGGTAGTAGCAGAACCTCTCGTCGGCGACCTCGTCGGAGACGAAGGTGTCGCTCTCCTGCCCGATGCCGGGGAGCCGTTGGTCGAGGGCGGCGCGGTGGGACTCGCGGAAGTAGTAGCCCTGGTTGTCGCGGAAGCGGCCGCCGACGGGCCAGCCGTCGGCGTCCAGCAGGACGAGGGTGTTCTGCTGGTGGGCCTCCAGGGCGACGCCTGCTTCGCCGTCGAGCCAGAGCACGGGGCGCACGACGGCGTCGAGGTAGCGCAGGAACCACTCCGCGGCGACGGCACCGGCGGGCCGGCCCGTGCGGTGGGCGAGCCGGCCGATGGTGTCGGCGAGGCGGGAGGACACGGCGGGCTGTCCGGCCGGCCCCTGGCTGCCGGGCCACGGCCGGGGTGAGGTCAGGCCGGCGACGCACAGGGCGTCGTCGCCGGGGCCGAACGGGTTGTGCCGGATGACGGCGTCGACGCCGGGCAGCGGGGTGCCGTCGGGGGCGTCGACGGCCAGCCAGGCGGGGTCGCGGACGATGTCGAAGCCGAGGCCGCCGGGGCAGGCGGCCCGCCAGCGCTCGGCGAGGCCGCCGCGCAGCAGGCGGTGCACTTCGACACCGCGGCACAGTTCCTTGCGGAGGTTCTCCCGGCGCGAGTTGGTGATGCGCAGGCCGAGGGAGAGCTTGAGCATCGCGGGTGCGCCGGGCCGGTGCACCGTGCGCAGGGAGGAGGTCGGGTACCAGGGCTCGCCGCGGGCGCCGAGGTCGTGCAGCAGCCCGGCCTCGAAGAGGGGGGCGACGGCCGGGCGGTGGTGGATGTCGCGCGCCTGCCAGGGGTGCATCGGCAGGGCGACGGTGTCGGGCGGGAGGTCCAGTTCGAGACCGGGGCCGGCGAGGCGGGCGGCCAGGGTGGGGGCGTCGACGGAGCGGCCGCGTTCGGTCCAGGCGGAGTCGGTGGCCAGGACGGAGCGGTGGACGGCCAGCCAGTGCAGCGGGAAGCGGCCGCGCAACTCCGGTGAGCAGGCGGGGGCCTCGGCGTCGGTCAGGCCGTCGCGGCTCTTCGGCGCGGGGTGCAGGGGGTGGCCGAGAAGCAGGGACTGTTCGCCGTAGAGGAAGAGGTCTCCGGCGTCCGGGTCGGCGGGTCGGCGGCGCCGGGCCGTGAGGAAGACGGTGGTGCGGCGCACCGAGTCGGCGACCCGTGCGGCCAGTTCGGCGCCCTGCTCGGCCGGGGCCCGGCCCGCTTGCGCCGCGCGGTGGGCGGCTTCCCGGCCGAGGAGCGCGGCCAGGGTGACGGCGTCGAAGGCGGGGGCGTCGTCCGAGCCGCCGGTGAGGGTGACGTGGCCGAAGCGGTGCCAGCCGGTGGGGGACCAGTAGCGCACGGGGACGGTCAGCGGGATGCCGCTCGCGTTGAGCGGGAGGTAGAGGATGTCGCCGTGGGGGCGCGGGATGGCGTTCTCCCGGACCCAGCAGCGGAGGAGGTTCTCCACTGCGGCGGCGTCCGCGGCGGCTGCGGGGTCGGGGTGGTCCAGCGGGTCGCCGGCGCCGGAGGGGGCGAGGGCCGCGGCCTCGGTGCGGTGGCCTGCCGGGCGGGGCACCGCCGGGGTGCGGTCCGGGCCGTCGCCGGGGGACGCGTCGGTGCGGAGGGGTGCGTTCATGCGGTGTGCGGCGGGCATGTCACGGCGTTGCCGGCCGGGGATGCGGCGCCTTCCTCCTTCGGCGTTCGCGGGGTGGGGATCCGGTGGCCCGTGCGGGAGACCGTGGCGATGGCGTCGGACAGCCGCTCCAGGACGGCTTCGGCCTGCTCGTCGGTGAGGGTGAGGGGCGGCAGCAGGTGCACGACGCTGGAGTGCGGGCCGCTCAGCCCGACGATCAGCCCCCGCCGGAGGCACGCACGCTGCACTGCGGCGGCCACGTCGGGAGCGGCGGGCAGCGGAACGACACCGTCGCGACCGGGGGCGGTACGGCCGAAACCGTGACGAGCGGCCCCACCATGGCCGGCGCCGGTACGGCCGTCACCCTCCCGACCGGCACCGTCATCGCCGACACCGTCCCGACCGGCGCCCTCACGCCCAGCGCCGGCATCCCCCTCCGGGTCGACGAATTCGACGCCGATCATCAGCCCCCGCCCCCGCACGTCCCCCACGCACGCGTGCTCCCGTGCCGTCTGCCGCAGCCGGTCCAGCATCCGTGCGCCGAGCAGGGCGGCGCGCTCGGCCAGTCCGTTCTCGCGGACGTACCGCAGGGTCGCGGTGCCCGCGGCCATGGCGAGTTGGTTGCCGCGGAACGTTCCGGCGCCGCCGGGCCCGCCGGGGTCGAGGTCCTCGTGGTGGACGACGACGGCGAGCGGGAGGCTGCCACCGATGGCCTTGGAGAGGACCATCACGTCCGGGACGATCCCGCTGTGCTCGACGGCCCAGAAGGCTCCCGTCCGGCCGACGCCCGTGCTGCTCTCGTCGGCGACGAGGGGAACGGCGTGGGCCGCGGTGACCGCCCGCATCCGGCGCAGCCAGCCGTCGGGCGCCGGCAGCATCCCGCCGTCGGCCTGCACGGGCTCGACGATCAGGCCGGCCGGAGCCGCCGCGCGGCCACCGGGGTCGTCGAGCAGGGTCTCGGCCCAGCGTGCCGACAGCCGCTCCCCGTGCTCGCCGCCGACACCGAACGGGCAGCGGTAGCCCTGCGGGAACGGCAGCCGGGTCACCGCGCCCGGCACTCCCCCGGCGGCCTCCGGGGACCCGGCTCCGGAGAACGCCAGCAGCCCCTCACGGCCGGTCGCCGCCCGTACGAGCGCGAGCGCGGCCTCCGCGGCGTCGCCGCCGGACGGCCCGCAGAACCGGATGCGGGCCGAGTCCGCCAGGCCGCGCGGGAGGGTGGCCAGGAGCTCGTCGGCGAAGGCGTCCTGCACGGGGGTGGCCAGGTCCAGGGCCTGCAGCGGGGCACCGGAGTCGAGGACGGAACGGATGGACGCGAGGACCACCGGGTGGTTGTGGCCGAGCGCCAGGGTGCCCGCGCCGGAGAGACAGTCGAGGTAGCGCCGGCCGTCGGCGCCCTCGATCGTCAGCCCCCGGGCGCGCACCGGCACGATCGGCAGCGACCGGGCGTACGTACGGGCTGCGGATTCGCGCGAGGACTGGCGTCGCGCGGGGCCCTCGGGGGCCGTCGGCGGGGGCGCGGACGGTGGCGGGAGGGGTGGTCGGGTCGGGGCCATGGCGCGGGTACCTCCTCCTGCCGCTGAACGATGGTCGGGCGTCCCCCGTACGTACCAACGACGCCGGGAGCTGCGGATCACGGCCCCAGCTCAAGATCCTTCTTTCCGGAACCGAGGACCCGCCCGTTCCCGTCTCCCTCGGCACCGGCATAGTGGGGCCCTGCCCCGCGCCGGGGCGGTGCATGACAAGTTCACAACATTCGCGCGCAGAGCGGACATTCGCCCACAGCGCGTGCACATCACAGGGGGAGCTCACTCCATGCCATCGAAACGCCGGCCGGCCCTGGCGGCCGCCGCCCTCGCCGCCGCGCTGGCGCTGACCGCCACCGCGTGCGGCCCGTCCGACGACAAGGCCACGGGCGAGGCCAAGCCCAGCGCGGCCGCCGGCCAGAAGGGCGACGACTTCCCCAGCCTGCCCAAGGGGATCCCCACCCAGGACCTGGAGAAGTGGAAGAAGAAGTGGAAGGAGGGGGCCTGGAAGAACTGGGACAAGGACCAGTGGATGCGTGAGGCCCGCGACTTCATCAACCCCATCATCGAGGGCCACTGGAAGCCCGACACGATGAAGGACGCGCGCTCCAGCGACAAGACGCTCGCCACCCAGGGCGCCCCGGGCACGGTGCCGGGCGGCAGCGCCAGCGACCAGGGCGTCACCGACCCCGAGCCGCGTCCGGTACAGGCCAAGGCCGTCGGTCTGCCGTACCACAACAACGCCGCCCCGGTCGGCAAGGTCTTCTTCGACAGCCCCGAGGGCCATATGGTCTGCTCGGCCACCGTCGTCAAGGACCCGGCGCACCCCGGCAAGTCCAACATGGTGTGGACCGCGGGCCACTGTGTGCACGCCGGCAAGAAGGGCGGCTGGTACCGCAACATCGCCTTCGTGCCGTCGTACAACGACAAGGGCCTGCCGGGCGCGCAGGTCAACAGCGCGCCGGTGACGGACGTCGCCCCGTACGGCGTGTGGTGGGCGGACTGGGCGCAGACGTCGTCCCAGTGGATCACCCAGGGTGCGGAGACCGGTGGGGCCGGCGCCCCCTACGACTTCTCCGTGCTGCACGTGAAGTCGGAGAACGGCAACGGCAAGTCGCTTGAGGAGACGGTCGGCAACGCCCTGACCGTCGACTTCAGCACCCCGCAGGTGAAGTCCATCCAGAGCATGGGCGCCTGGGGCTACCCGGCCGCGCCGCCCTTCGACGGCCAGAAGATGTACGACTGCGTCGACAAGCCGGGCCGTCTCACCATCGAGCCGTCGCAGCCGACGATGTACCGCATCGGCTGCACGATGACTGGTGGTTCCTCCGGTGGCGGCTGGTTCGCCAAGGGTGCCGACGGCAAGGTGGTGCTGGTCTCGAACACCTCGATCGGCCCGTCCAACAGCACCTGGCTGGCGGGTCCGCGCCTGGGCCCGGAGGCGAAGGGCGTCTACGACGCGCTCAGCCAGAAGTTCGCGAACAAGCGGTAGAACGCGGGAGAGCGAGCAGGAGCCGGTGGCCGGACGGCCGGACCGGCAGCACGACGACGAAGGCCCGCCCCGGAGGATCCGGGGCGGGCCTTCGTGTGCGTACGGTCAGGCGCGCGCGGCGGGTACGTACCGCTGGAGCTCCGCGGCGAGCTCCTCGTGCACCCGGGCCTTGATGAGGGTGCCCTCCGGGGTGTGCTCCTCGGAGATCACCTCGCCGTCGGCGTGGGCCCGCGCGACCAGCGCACCGTGCGTGTACGGGACGAGCGCCTCGATCTCCACCGCGGGCCGGGGCAGCTCGGCGTCGATCAGGGCGAGCAGTTCCTCCATGCCCGCGCCGGTCCGCGCGGACACCGCGATCGAGTGCTTCTCGATGCGCAGCAGGCGCTGCAGCACGAGCGGGTCGGCGGCGTCCGCCTTGTTGATCACCACGATCTCGGGGACGTCCAGCGCACCCACGTCGCGGATGACCTCGCGCACGGCGGCCAGCTGCTCCTCCGGCGCCGGGTGCGAGCCGTCCACGACGTGCAGGATCAGGTCGGAGTCGCCGACCTCCTCCATGGTGGAGCGGAACGCCTCGACGAGGTGGTGCGGCAGGTGCCGGACGAATCCGACGGTGTCGGCGAGGGTGTAGAGCCGCCCGGAGGGCGTCTCGGCCCGGCGCACGGTCGGGTCGAGGGTAGCGAACAGGGCGTTCTCCACCAGCACGCCCGCGCCGGTGAGCCGGTTGAGCAGCGAGGACTTGCCGGCGTTGGTGTACCCCGCGATGGCCACCGAGGGGACCTTGTTGCGCCGGCGTTCCTGGCGCTTGATGTCGCGGCCGGTCTTCATCTCCGCGATCTCCCGGCGCATCTTCGCCATCTTCTCGCGGATCCGGCGCCGGTCGGTCTCGATCTTGGTCTCACCGGGGCCACGGGTGGCCATGCCGCCGCCGGACGAGCCGGAGCCACCGCCACCCATCTGCCGGGACAGCGACTGACCCCAGCCGCGCAGCCGGGGCAGCATGTACTGCATCTGGGCCAGCGAGACCTGGGCCTTGCCCTCGCGGGACTTGGCGTGCTGGGCGAAGATGTCGAGGATCAGGGCGGTACGGTCGACCACCTTGACCTTGACGACGTCCTCAAGGTGGATGAGCTGGCCGGGGCTGAGCTCACCGTCGCACACGACGGTGTCGGCGCCGCTCTCCAGGACGATGTCCCGCAGCTCCTGCGCCTTGCCCGAGCCGATGTACGTCGCCGGGTCCGGCTTGTCGCGACGCTGGACGACACCGTCGAGCACCATCGCGCCCGCGGTCTCGGCGAGCGCCGCGAGCTCCGCGAGGGAGTTCTCGGCGTCCTGCACCGTGCCGGACGTCCAGACGCCGACCAGCACCACGCGCTCCAGGCGCAGCTGCCGGTACTCGACCTCGGTGACGTCCTCCAGCTCGGTGGAGAGTCCCGCTACACGCCGCAGGGCCGCGCGCTCGGAACGGTCGTACTGATCGCCGTCGCGCTCCCCGTCGATCTCGTGGCTCCAGGCGACGTCCTCTTCCATCAGGGCGTCGGCCCGAAGGCTCTCCGGGAGGCTCTGCCGGTCCTGCCGGTCCTGGGGAAGGGAAGAAGAGGAGGTCATTTGATCCTTACGTCGTGGGTATGTGCCTGCCCCCGCGGCGGGGGCCCTCAGGGTCGACAACGTCCGGCGGCCTCCGGAGATTCCCGGGGCCGGCGGCCTCGCCGACCCGTCGATCGTCCCACGCCGCCGTCGCGCCGTCACGCGGGTTTCGCGGCGGCCTTCCAGTCGGGGTGGCCGGGCATGGGCGGGGTGTGCCGCCCGTACAGCCAGGGGCGCAGGAAGGCGGACTGGTCCCGGCCGGAGACCTCGGTGGCCAGGGCGACGAAGTCGGCGGTGGTGGCGGTCGCGTCGCGGTGCCGCTGGACCCACCTGCGCTCCAGCCGGTCGAAGGCGTCGGCCCCGATCCGCTGGCGCAGGGCGTAGAGGACGAGCGCGGCGCCGTCGTAGACGACCGGGCGGAAGATGCTGATCTTCTTGCCGCGGACGGGCGGCGTCGGCGCGGCGGGCGGACCGCCGTCGGCGCGCATCCGGTCGGACAGCTCGTAGGCCGCCCGCATGCGGTCGACCAGCTTCCGGCCGGACTTCTCCTCGGCGTACAGCGCCTCGTACCAGGTGGCGTGGCCCTCGTTGAGCCACAGGTCGGACCAGACGCGCGGGCTGACGCTGTCGCCGAACCACTGGTGCGAGAGCTCGTGCACCATGACGGACTCGATGTACCAGGCGGGGAAGCCGGGCTTGGAGAAGATGTCGCGTTCGAAGAGGGAGAGGGTCTGGGTCTCCAGCTCGAAGCCGGTCGAGGCGTCGGCGATGAGGACCCCGTAGGTCTCGAAGGGGTAGCGGCCGACCTTCTTCTCCATCCAGGCGATGTGCTCGGGCGTCTTCGCCGTCCACGTCTCCAGCGCCTTCTGGTCGCCGGTGGGCACCACGTCCCGCAGTTTGAGGCCGCCCGGGCCGCTGCGTTCGGGGACGGCGGAGCGGCCGATGGCGACCTGTGCGAGTTCGGTGGCCATCGGATGCAGGGTCCGGTACGTCCAGGTGGTGTTCGCCCCGTTGGTCTCGCGCCCGGCGGCGAGCCCGTTGGCGACGACGGTCAGCTCCTTGGGGGCGGTCACGCGGAAGGTGAACATCGCCTTGTCGGAGGGGTGGTCGCTGCCGGGGAAGACGCGGTGTCCGGCGTCGGCCTGGTTGGCCATGACCAGCCCGTCCGTGGTGGGGACCCAGCCTCCCTCACCGTCGCCGCGCGGGTCGCTGGTGTGGTGGACGGTGACGGTGAACGACCCTCCCGAGGGCACCGGGTGCGCCGGGGTGACGACCACGTCCTCGTCGGCCGGGGAGAACCGGGCGGTCGCTCCGTCGACCTCGACCGAGGAGATCGTCCCGTGGGTGAAGTCCAGATTGAAACGTTCCAGCGGGGCGGTGGCCCGGGCGACGATCCTGGTGACGGCGGTCAGCGGCTCGTTGTTCGCGCGATAGCCGAGGGTGATGTCGTAGGCGGCGATGTCGTAGCCGGGGTTGCCGAGGGTCGGGAAAAGCCGGTCGCCGACCCCCAGCGCGCCGGGCGCCGGCGGCGCGGCGGCGCCGAGGACCAGGGCGGCTGCGACAGCGAGAAGGGCGGCGCGGCGCGCGGACCGCCGGCGCCGGGAGGAACGCTCCGGTGAGTGCGACATGCCTCCACCGCTATCAGCGCCCGGCCGCCGACCGGTGGCGGCGCGGCGCCGCCCCACCCGTATGAGCGTCTCGGATGGTGGTACGAGTGTCGTATCACCCGTCCGGGCGGGGTGGGGCTTCCAGGGCGACGCGGCAGGTCCTCGCAGGGCGGGAGGTCACAGCGGCGCGGGTGCCACGGAGCGCCCCGCCCGCGCGACGTCGTAGACCCCCGGGACGCGGCGCATCGCCCGCATCAGCTCCGGGAGCCGGCCTGCGTCCGGCAGCTGGAGGGTGTAGGTGTGGCGGACGCGCTGCTCGTGGGGCGGCTCCACGGCGGCCGAGACGACGGCCGCGCCCAGCGCCGCGATGACCTCGGTGAGGTCGGCGAGCAGGTGCGGCCGGCTGAACGACTCTGCGCGCAGGGTGACGCGGTAGTCGCCGGTGCCCCTGCCGTCCGGACTGCGCCACTGCACTTCGACCGGCTGCCGCCCGGCGGTGACCATGCGGTCGACCACCGGGCAGGGCGCGCGGTGCACGGTGACGGTGCCGCCGCGCACGGTGAAGCCGGTGACCTCGTCGGGCGGGACGGGTGTGCAGCAGCCGGCCAGCCGCACGCCCGCCACCGTCCCGTCGGCGACGACGGCGACCGGGCCTTGGGCGGCCGGGGCGGTGCCCCGGGGGGCATTCCTCGGCGGGGCGGGGACGGGAGCCGGGACGGCGGGCGGGGGCGACGGGGCGGGCTCGGGCGAGGGGTGCGCCGGGTCGGGCAGGGGGTGCGCGGCCAGCCAGCGGCCGATGGCGATCCGGGCGGCGGGGGTGCGGGCGTGCTCCAGCCAGTCGGGAGAGGGGCCGGAGACGGTGTCGGCGGACATCAGCAGGTGCAGGGTGTCGCCGTCGCGCAGGACCGTGCTCAGGGTGGCCAGCCGGCCGTTGACCCGCGCGCCGATGCAGTGGTGGGCGCCCTCGCCGTGCTGCGCGTACGCCGCGTCGACGCAGGTGGAGCCGGCCGGCAGGCCGATCGTGCCGCCGTCGGCCCGGAAGACGGTCACCTCGCGGTCCTGGGCCAGCTCGTCGCGGAGGGAGGTCCAGAAGGTGTCGGGGTCGGGTGTGGCGCGCTGCCACTCCAGCAGCCGGGAGAGCCAGCCCGGCCGGGTGGGGTCGGCGCGCTCACCGTCCGCGGCGTCGGGCGCCTCGGGGGCGGCGTAGGGGTTGCCGAGGGCGATGACGCCGGCTTCGGCGACGCGGTGCATCTGGTGGGTGCGGATGAGGACTTCGGCGGCGTGCCCGTCCTCGCCGGCGACGGCGGTGTGCAGGGACTGGTAGAGGTTGAACTTCGGTACGGCGATGAAGTCCTTGAACTCCGAGATGAACGGGGTGAAGCAGGTGTGCAGTTCGCCGAGGACGGCGTAGCAGTCGGCGTCCTCCCCCACCAGGACGAGGAGCCGGCCCAGGTCGGCGCCGGTCAGCTCGCCGCGCTTGAGGCGCACGCGGTGCACGGAGACGAAGTGTCGTCTGCGGACGATGACTTCGGCGGCGATGCCCGCCTCGCGCAGCACCGCCCGGACGTTCGCCGCAGTCGTCTCCAGGGGGTCGGGGCGGCCGGCGTGGGCGTGGACGAGGTCGCGGGTGCGGGTGTACTCCTCGGGGTGGAGGATGGCGAAGACCAGGTCTTCGAGCTCGGTCTTGAGGGCCTGCACGCCGAGCCGTTCGGCGAGCGGGATCAGCACGTCGCGGGTGACCTTGGCGATGCGGGCCTGTTTCTCGGGGCGCATGACGCCGAGCGTGCGCATGTTGTGCAGCCGGTCGGCGAGCTTGATGGACATCACGCGGACGTCGTTGCCGGTGGCCACGAGCATCTTGCGGAACGTCTCGGGCTCGGCGGCGGTGCCGTAGTCGACCTTCTCCAGCTTGGTGACGCCGTCGACCAGGAAGCGCACCTCCTCGCCGAACTGCTCGCCGACCTGATCGAGCGTCACCTCTGTGTCCTCGACGGTATCGTGCAGCAGCGAGGCCGTCAGGGTCGTGGTCTCGGCGCCCAGTTCGGCGAGGATGAGGGTGACGGCGAGGGGATGGGTGATGTACGGCTCGCCGCTCTTGCGCATCTGGCCGCGGTGGGAGGACTCGGCGAGGACGTAGGCCCGGCGCAGGATGTCGAGGTCCGCACCGGGGTGGTGGGCCCGGTGGACCTTGGCGACGTGGTCGATGGCATCGGGGAGCCGGCCGCGGGCCCCGGAGCCGCTGAGGGCGGCGCGCCCGAGCCGTCTCAGGTCGATGCGGCGGCCGCGCCTGCGGCCGGGAGCACCAGCGTTCGTGGCCTCTGCGCTCATGGGCACCTCCGGCAGCCTCGACCGGCGGTCGGCTCACGCCTCCGGACCGGTGCTTGATGCTACCGAGCCCATCACGCACCGCTCCCCTGCTCTCGCCCGGAGTGAAACGGATCACCCATTCGAGCGAGGGTGTCCGGGGTGTCGGTGCGCGGCAGGTGCTGCCTGTGCTCAGGCGGTGGCGGCGGCGAACCAGGAGGCGTCCAGGACGCCCTCCGCGACGATCACGGCGGGCCCGGTCATCTCGATCGTGCCGTCCGGCTTCTCGCCGATCACCAGGCGGCCGCCGGGGAGGTCGACGGTGTACGTGACGGGGTGGCCGAGGACGGCCGGGTCGGCGCCGTCCCGGCGGGCGGCCGCGACCATGACGGCGCAGGCGCCCGTTCCGCAGGAACGGGTCTCGCCGGAGCCGCGCTCGTGGACGCGCATGGCCACGTGGCGCGGGCCGCGGTCGACGACGAACTCGACGTTGGTGCCGTCCGGGTAGGCGGCCGCGGGGCTGACGGCGGGGGCGGTGTACAGGTTGCCGGCGTCGGCGAGGTCGGCGACGAAGGAGACGGCGTGGGGGTTGCCCATGTTGACGTTCCGTGCGGGCCAGCTGTGCTCGCCGACGGTGACGGTGACCTCGCCGTCGGGGAGCACGGCGCGGCCCATGTCCACGGTGATCTCGCCGGGGGTGCCGTCGGGGCCCGCCTTGGCGATGGCGGCGCGGCGCACGCCCGCGCGCGTGGCGATCGCGAGGTCGCCCTCGCCGACGAGGCCGGCGTGCTGGAGGTAGTGCGCGAAGACGCGGACGCCGTTGCCGCACATCTCGGCGATGCTGCCGTCACCGTTGCGGTAGTCCATGAACCACTCGGCCTCGTCGGCCATGGCCCGCGCCTCGGGGTGTGCGGCGGAGCGCACGACGCGCAGTACGCCGTCCGCGCCGATGCCCGCGCGCCGGTCGCACAGCCGGGCGACGGCGGCCGGGGACAGCTCGATGAGGCCGTCGTGGTCAGGGATGATCACGAAGTCGTTCTCGGTGCCGTGACCCTTGAGGAAGGCGATCTGCGCGGTACTCACGGTTCGATGGTACGGGGGCCGGCCGGCAACGCTCCCGCCGGGACCGTGGGGCCCGGCCGCGGGGCTCAGCGCAGGCGGGCCACGCGCCAGACGGCGAGGACGACCATGAGGGCGACGACGGCCGTGTAGGCGGCGACGTAGCGCCAGTCCGGGCGTCGCCCGGAGCCGCGCGGCGGCATTCCCGGCCAGGTGTAGCCGACGCGGCGGGCGGCCATCACGCCCCAGCCCGCGGCGCAGCAGCTGAGGAGCAGGCCGAGCATGGCGACGACGGGGCCGCCGTCGCCGAACTCGAAGGCGAGCGGGAAGGCGAACATCAGGGAGCCGGTCGCGGCGAGCACGACGATCGGCGCGAGCTGCCAGACGCGCAGTCTGCGCTGCGGCCGCAGCTCCCGGAACGACGCGGGCCCGGTGCCGTCGGCAGGGATGCCCTCGGTGCCGTCGGAAGCGTCGGGTCCGTCCGGACTCAAGTCGTCCGGTTCTTCCCCGGCCATCGCGGGGAGGGATCCCCCGTGCGGCGGCTGCTGTGGTCTGTCACGAGGGCCGGCCTCCATCGCCACGCGCCCTCCCAACCCGGACTTCACGGCTCGATCGAAGCTCGATGATGGCACGCCGATGGATGCCTGCACGGCACACGGAGCGTCCCGATGCCATCACGTGATCAGGCTGTAATCGCCCGTTCGACCAACGACAGCGCTCGGCGGGGGAGTTCCGCCCTCTCGTCGGCCGCCCCGCTCAGCCAGTGGACGCGGGAATCCCGCCGGAACCACGAGTCCTGGCGGCGCGCGAACCGCTTGGTGGCCCTGACCGTCTCGGCGCGTGCATCGTCCTCGCTGCACTCCCCCGCGAGGAAGTCGAGCACCTGCTGGTAACCGAGCGCCCGCGACGCGGTGCGCCCCTCGCGCAGTCCTTCGCGCTCCAGCGCGCGCACCTCGTCCACGAGCCCCGCTTCCCACATGCGGTCGACGCGGACGGTGATCCGCTCGTCCAGCTCCGGGCGCTCGACGTCCACGCCGATCTGCAGGGCGTCGTAGACGGGCTCCTCGCCGGGCAGGTTCGCGGTGAAGGGGCGGCCGGTGAGCTCGATGACCTCCAGGGCGCGCACGATGCGGCGGCCGTTGCCCGGCAGGATCGCGCGGGCGGCGGCCGGGTCGGCGGCGGCGAGGCGGGCGTGCAGTGCGCCGGGCCCCTGCTCCTCCAGCTCGCCCTCCAGGCGGGCGCGCACGGCCGGATCGGTGCCGGGGAAGTCCATGGCGTCGATGGTGCCCTTGATGTAGAGCCCGGAGCCGCCGACCAGCACCGGCGTGCGGCCCTCGGCGAGCAGCCGGTCGATCTCCGCGCGGGCCAGCCGCTGGTACTCGGCGACGCTGGCGGCCACCGTGACGTCCCAGATGTCGAGCAGGTGGTGCGGCACGCCCTGGCGCTCCGCCATGGTGAGTTTGGCGGTGCCGATGTCCATGCCCCGGTAGAGCTGCATGGAGTCGGCGTTGACGACCTCGCCGCCCAGGTGCTGGGCGAGGGCGACGCCGAGATCGGACTTGCCGGCTGCGGTGGGGCCGACGACGGCGATGACCCGAGGTGCGGGAGCTGCGTTTCTCACCTGATCAGTGTCCCAAACCTCCGGCACACCCCACGAACGAGCGACGTGACGGGACGCCGACGGGTTCGTTGCCTGTTGCGAGGTTCCGAGAGCCGGTTCGCGGACCGGTGCCCGCCGAAGGCGCCATGGGACGCCCCGGGCGACGCGGGATTTCGCTCACACCAGTAAGGTAATGGAGTAGATATGGGCGTGTTTGCAAGGCTTCTCGGCAGGTCGTCGTCGAAGTCCTCGGCGTCAACGGAAGAGGCCGCGACTGCCACTCGGACGGCGGAATCGACCGACGCCGCCGAGACGGCCGAGGCGAAGCCGGAGGAGACGACGGCCGAGGCCGAGGCCGGGGACGCCGCGGAGGAGGCTGCGGAGGGAGTCGAGATCCCCAAGCAGCAGTCCGCGGAGAAGGCGGCCGACAGCGAGGCCGGTGAGGGCGCCCGCAAGTAGTTTCGGCACAGTAGGACGAGGGGCGGTCACCATGGGCCTGATGGACAATCTCAAGGCCAAGCTCGGCCCGCTGAAGGGCAAGGTCGAAGACTTCGCCCAGCAGCACGAGGGCAGGATCGAACACGGGCTGGAGAAGGCCGCGCAGGTGGTCGACGCGAAGACCAAGGGGAAGTACAGCAGCCAGATCCGGACCGGCACGGGCAAGGCCAAGGACGCCCTCGGCCGCCTCGCCGAGAAGGACGGCAAGAGCGGCGGTACGGACTCCAGGACTCCGTGACGCCCGGCTGATCCGTCGTCCCGAGTCCTCCTGATCCCTCATCATCGGCGACCGGCCGTGGAGCGCGCTCCACGGCCGTCGCCGTTCCCGGGCCCCCGTGGGGTCCCGGAAGGCCGGCTAGGACCAGCCGGCGACGTGGTACCCCACGCCGTAGGGCGCCTCGTCGTACAGCAGCACTCCGCTCAGCCCGGCGCCCTCGCCCGCGCCCGCCAGCACCTGCCAGGGCGCGCGTCCGGCGGCCTTCAGCTCGTACGCCAGCTCTGCGTCCAGCGCCGCCAGCACGGCGGTGTCCGCGGCGCCCAGCGCCCTCGCCGCCGCCGTGTCGAAGGGCTCGGCCCGCTCGTCGAGGTAGCCGGGGGCCTTCACCGTCCGGCAGGCGCTGCCGTCGCCCATCACCAGCAGCGCGACCCGCTCCGCGGAGCCGGCCAGCTCCCGGCCGGCGGCCAGGCAGCGTTCGGTCTCCAGCTCCTCGCCGACGCCCAGGCCCTCGACGGGCGCGGCCGTCCATTGCGTGCGTTCCAGCAGCCAGGCCGCGACGGCCAGGGACTGCGGCAGTACGCGGTCACCGGCAGGACCGGCGTCCTGGGGGGCCTTGCCGAGCTGGACGTCCAGGTCGACGCCGAGGCCGCGGAAGGAACCGGCGGTGCCCTGCGGATGCGGTCCGCGGCCGGTCACGTCGGCGGGGCCCAGGACGACGAGGCGGTCCGGGCGGGCGGCCGCCAGCACGGCCACGGCGTCGAGACAGGCGGCCCGCAGGCCGTCCAGTTCGGGTGCGGCGCCCGCGGCCACCTCGGGCACGAGGAGCGGCGGGCAGGGGCATACGGCGGCGGCGACGAGCATGGCGGGAACGATACGCCCCGCCGTGCGCCCGCCGCTTGAGCGGGCCCGCGGCGGGGCGCAGGTTCAGCCAGTGCCGGCCGAGGGGGCCAGCGGGGGGGCCGTCTACTCGCAGCCGCCGCAGCCGGTGGCCGCGGGGGCGGGCGTCGGCGCCGGGGCGCCGATCGTCGGGATGCCGAGCATGACGCCGGCCGGCTTGGCGGCCGCGGCGGCGGTGCGCTTCTCCCACGCGTCGCCCGCGCGCGTGCGGCGCACGGCCTTGGCGGGGCCCTCGGCGAGCAGGTGGTGCGGGGCGGCGTAGGTGATCTCGACGGTCACCACGTCGCCCGGGCGGACCGGCTCCTCGGGCTGGGTGAAGTGCACGAGGCGGTTGTCGGGGGCACGGCCGGACAGGCGGCGGGTGGCGCCGTCCTTGCGGCCCTCGCCCTCGGCGACCATGACGTCGAGCGTGCGGCCGACCTGCTTCTTGTTCTCGTCCCAGGAGATCTCCTCCTGGAGGGCCACCAGGCGCTCGTAGCGCGCCTGCACGACCTCCTTGGGGATCTGCCCCTCCATGGTCGCCGCCGGGGTGCCGGGGCGCTTGGAGTACTGGAACGTGAAGGCGTTCGCGAAGCGGGCCTCGCGCACCACGTGCATGGTCTGCTCGAAGTCCTCCTCGGTCTCGCCGGGGAAGCCCACGATGATGTCGGTGGAGATGGCGGCGTCCGGCATGGCGGCGCGCACCTTCTCGATGATGCCGAGGAAGCGCTCCTGGCGGTACGAGCGGCGCATCGCCTTGAGCACCGTGTCCGAGCCGGACTGCAGCGGCATGTGCAGCTGGTGCATCACGTTGGGCGTCTCGGCCATCGCGGCGATCACGTCGTCGGTGAAGTCGCGGGGGTGCGGCGAGGTGAAGCGGACCCGCTCCAGGCCCTCGATCTTCCCGCAGGCGCGCAGGAGCTTGGAGAACGCCTCGCGGTCGCCGATGTCGGAGCCGTAGGCGTTGACGTTCTGGCCGAGCAGGGTGATCTCGCTGACGCCCTCGGCGACCAGCGCCTCGATCTCGGCGAGGATGTCGCCCGTGCGGCGGTCCTTCTCCTTGCCGCGCAGCGCCGGGACGATGCAGAACGTGCAGGTGTTGTTGCAGCCGACGGAGATGGAGACCCAGGCGGCGTACGCGCTCTCGCGCCGCGTGGGCAGCGTCGAGGGGAACGCCTCCAGCGACTCGGCGATCTCGACCTGTGCCTCTTCCTGGATGCGGGCGCGCTCCAGCAGCACGGGCAGCTTGCCGATGTTGTGGGTACCGAAGACGACGTCGACCCAGGGGGCCCGCTTGACGATCGTGTCGCGGTCCTTCTGGGCGAGGCAGCCGCCGACGGCGATCTGCATGCCGGGCCGCTTCGTCTTCATCGGGGCCAGCCGGCCGAGGTTGCCGTACAGCTTGTTGTCGGCGTTCTCCCGCACCGCGCAGGTGTTGAAGACGACGACGTCGGCGTCGCCTTCGGCGGTGCCCTCGGGCGCGCGGACATAGCCCGCGTCCTCCAGCAGGCCGGAGAGCCGCTCGGAGTCATGGACGTTCATCTGGCACCCGTAGGTGCGCACCTCGTATGTCTTCGCACTCATCTCAATCGACCAGGGTACGTGGTCGCCCCGACAGACCGCTCCTCCGTTCTTGCAGCCCGGACCCCGGCCCGTTTCCATACCGTCCGTCCGTCTCTCGCGCGAACCCTGGCCCACGCGGGAGCGGGCTGGCAGGATCCGCCCATGGCCCCCCGAATTCCGCGCCCCGGCAGGCGCCGCACCGTGCGGACGGGTGCGGTGGCCGCCGCCGTGCTCGCGCTGCTCATGTGGTGGCTGCTGCCGCCGGACGCGGGGCCGTCGCCCAGCGGCCGGATCGCGGTGGCGACGGGCGTGCCGACCGGGGTCTACGCCAAGTACGGCGACCTGCTCAAGGAGGACCTGGGCCAGGACCTGCCGGCCCTGGAGGTGGAGCTGCGGCGCAGTCAGGGCTCGCTGGACAACCTGCGGCAGCTGACGAGCGGCAGCGTCGACTTCACCATCGCCACCGCGGACGCGGTGGCGACCTACCGGGAGAACCGGCAGCCGGGCGCGGAGCGGCTGCGCGCGTGCGCGCGGCTGTACGACGACTACATGCAGCTGGTGGTGCGCAAGGACTCTCCCGTGGAG
Organism: Streptomyces sichuanensis; assembly: GCF_020328095.1. Lineage (NCBI taxonomy): Bacteria > Bacillati > Actinomycetota > Actinomycetes > Kitasatosporales > Streptomycetaceae > Streptomyces > Streptomyces sichuanensis. The sequence goes on along the minus strand of NZ_JAIXMK010000023.1, from coordinate 27,635 downwards.
TCGACGCGGGACCTCAAGGGGCTCCGGGTGGGCGTGGGGGCGAACGGTTCCGGCGTGCAGCTGATCACCAAGCGGCTGCTGAAGGCCGCGGGGCTCGACCTCGCGACGGACATCACCCCGGTGCGGGTGGGCATCGACCGGATGCCGGGGCTGCTGGAGAAGGGCGAGATCGACGCCTTCTTCTGGTCCGGCGGCCTGCCGACGACGGCCGTGCAGTCCCTGGGGCGGCGGCTGCCGATCCGGCTGGTGCAGCTGGGCGACCTGATCGGCGATCTGCACGCCATGGGGGCGGAGACACGCTTCTACCGGGCCGCGATGATGCCGGCGGACGCCTATCCGGAGCTGCGCGCCACCCAGGTGGTCAAGACGATCGCGGTGGCCAACCTCCTGGTGACCCTCGACGACACCGACGCGGACCTCACGGAGAGCATCACGCGCACGGTGATACGCAGCCGTGACCGCATCGGCGTCAAGATCCACGCCGCGCAGAAGGTGGACCTGCGGACGGCCGTCTTCACCAACCCGCTCCCCCTGCACGACGGCGCCCGCCGCTATTACGTCTCGATCAAGCCGTAAACCTCCGCCCGGCGGCGCGTTTCAGCCGCCGCGTGCGGCGGGCCCGCCGTCGCGGGGCACGACGATGGTGGCGCGCAGCCCGGTGGGCCGGTTGTGCTCGTACGACAGCGTGGCGCCGGTCGCGGCGAGGAGGGCCCGGGAGATGGACAGCCCGAGCCCGGAGCCGGAGACGTTCTGGTGGCGGTTGCTGCGCCAGAAGCGGTCGCCGATGCGGGTGAGCTCCTCCTCGGTGAGGCCGGGGCCGCCGTCGGCGACGGAGATGTGCACGCGGTCGCCGTCGACGCCGACGGTCACCTCCACGCGCGCGTGCTCGGGGGTGAACTTCAGGGCGTTGTCGACGACCGCGTCGAGGGCGCTGGAGAGCGCGATGGGATCGGCCCAGCCGGTCGCGGCGGCCGGGCCGCGGTAGGTGAGGGAGACCCGCTCCCGGTCGGCGACCGGGGACCAGGCGCCCACCCGGTCGGTGACGATCTCGGCTATGTCGGTGAGCTGGGGGTCGCCGGGGTCGTGCTCGGCCAGCGCCAGGTCGAGCAGGTCGTCCAGGACCCGCGCCAGCCGTTTGCCCTCGGCCTGGACGGAGGCGACCTCGCCGTGCCCCTCGGGGAGGTCGAGGGCCAGCAGGTCGATGCGCAGCAACAGGGCGGACAGGGGGTTGCGCAGCTGGTGCGAGGCGTCGGCGACGAAGGCGCGCTGCTGGTCCAGGACGTTCTCGACGTTGTCGGCCATCTCGTTGAACGAGCGGGCGAGGCGGCGCAGTTCGGGGGGGCCGCTGTCGGCCGCGACGCGGGAGTTCATCCGGCCGGTCGCTATGTCGTGGGCCGCGACGTCGAGGGTGCGCACGGGCTTGAGCACCCAGCCGGTGAGCCGGAAGGCCGCTGCGACCGCGACGAGCATGGCGGCGGTCTCCCCGGCGGCGAGCAGCAGCCACTGGTGGAGGATGCGGGAGCGCAGCTGTCCGGTGGGTGATTCGGTGACGACGACGGCGACGACGTCACCGTCCCGGATGACGGGCGAGGCGACGGTGAGGCGGCTGTGCCGCCACGGCCAGACCTGGCCGGGGTCACGGCTGCGCCGCCCGGCGAGCGCCTCCTGGAAGGCCCGCCTGCCCTCCCCTCCGGGCGGCAGGGCCCAGTCGGCGGGGGCGGCGGCCATGGCCTTGCCACTGCGGTAGAAGACCCCGGCTCGTATGCCGTAGAGGTCCTCGTACCGGTCCAGCTCGGAGCGGAGCGTCAGGAACCGTCCGTCGGCCTGGTCGGCCGGTGCGAAGGGCTGGGCGGTGACGTACTGGGCGAGGGAGGCGAACCGGGCGGTGTCGTCGATGCGGTCGACGACCACCTGTTGCTGTTCCACGGCCGCGATGCCGGCGGCGAGGGGGAAGCCGAGGGCCAGTAAGACGCCCGCCATGAGGACGATGAGCAGGGGGAGGAGTCGGGTGCGCACGGGGCTCGTGGTGTCCTCACGCCGGGACGACGATTTTGTAGCCGACGCCGCGGACCGTCTCGATGAGCGCGGGCATCCGCAGCTTGGAGCGGAGCGAGGCGATGTGCACCTCCAGGGTGCGCCCGGTCCCCTCCCAGCTGGTCTGCCACACCTCGCTGATGATCTGTTCGCGGCGGAAGACCACGCCGGGCCGCTGGGCGAGCAGCGCCAGCAGGTCGAACTCCTTGCGGGTGAGGGGGACGGCGGTACCGTCCACGGACACCCGCCGGTTGGGGACCTCGATGGTCAGAGGGCCCAGGAGCAGGGCGTTCGGCCCGTCGGTCTCGGGCTGCTGGCTCTGGCCCGGCGCGCCCTCGGAGTGCGGGGTGCGCCGGGCGACGGCGTGGATGCGGGCGAGCAGTTCGCCCGTGTCGTAGGGCTTGACGACGTAGTCGTCGGCTCCGAGGTTCAGGCCGTGGATCTTCGAGCGGGTGTCGGAGCGGGCCGTGACCATGATGACGGGCGTGGCCGTGCGCTTGCGGATCTTGCCGCAGACCTCGAACCCGTCCTGGTCGGGCAGGCCGAGGTCGAGCAGGACGACGCCGAACGGGGCGCCGACGTCCGGCAGCAGGGCCTGCAGGGCCTCCTCGCCGCTGCGGGCGTGCGTGACGTGGAAGCCGTGCCGGGCCAGCACGGCCGACAGGGCGGCGGCGACGTGGTCGTCGTCCTCCACGAGCAGCAGTCTCATCGGCCCCCTCCGGGCGCAGGTGCGGCAACACCGCATCCACGCCGATGACGGCCGTTCGCGTCAAGGGGTTCCTGCCCGAAGAACGGCTTCCGTTATGCAGCCGGTACGCCCGCGTATCCCGTGCGCGCGCGTTGACGGAGAGTGTCCGCTTGAAGCCGGATCGTTATGCTCAATTTCAGCTCAGATGTAATGACGCTGGTCGTTGCGGCTCATTAAGGTCCACCCCAATCGAGGAGGACGGAGCGAGGAACGCCGATGAGCGAGGTATCGGTGACCAAGGACGTGGCGCCCGCCGCGGACGCACTGGTCGTCCTGAGCAAGGTCAACAAACACTTCGGCGCGCTGCATGTGCTCCAGGACATCGACCTGACGATCGCCCGCGGCGAGGTCGTGGTCGTCATCGGGCCCTCGGGGTCCGGCAAGTCGACGCTGTGCCGCACGATCAACCGGCTGGAGACGACGGATTCCGGTTCGATCACCATCGACGGGAAGCCGCTGCCCCAGGAGGGCAGGGAGCTGGCCCGGCTGCGTGCCGACGTCGGCATGGTCTTCCAGTCCTTCAACCTCTTCGCGCACAAGACCGTGCTGGAGAACGTGGTGCTGGGGCAGGTGAAGGTCCGCCGGAAGGACCGCAAGGAGGCGGAGACCAAGGCCCGGGCGCTGCTCGACCGGGTCGGGGTGGGTGCGCAGGCGGACAAGTACCCCGCGCAGCTCTCCGGCGGCCAGCAGCAGCGCGTGGCGATCGCCCGGGCGCTGGCCATGGACCCGAAGGTGATGCTCTTCGACGAGCCGACGTCCGCGCTCGACCCGGAGATGATCAACGAGGTGCTGGAGGTCATGCAGCAGCTCGCGCGGGACGGGATGACGATGGTCGTCGTCACCCACGAGATGGGCTTCGCGCGCTCCGCCGCCAACCGCGTGGTCTTCATGGCGGACGGCCGGATCGTCGAGGAGGCGCGGCCGGACCAGTTCTTCAACAACCCGCGCAGCGACCGGGCCAAGGACTTCCTGTCGAAGATCCTGCACCACTGAACCCGCCCGGTTCTGCCCCACCCCGTCGCACCGCGCCGGCCGGACCGATGGTCCGGCCGGGCCGGGCCGGATGCGCCGACCGCTTCCCGCCCACTTTCCCTTCACCCCTTTTTTCTGGCGATTTCCATCGATTCGTTGTGTCGCCACACCGCCCCCGACGCCCCGCAGGCGCAGACGCAAAGGATGTTCTTCATGAAGCTCCGCAACACCGCCGCAGCGGCCGCCGTGGTGCTGGCGCTCGCCGCGACAGCGACCGCCTGCGGCAAGTCGGGCAGCCCCGACGACACCAAGGACGGCGACAAGGCGAGCGGCGGCGCGTCGGCGTCCGCGCTGCCGGCGTACAAGGTGAACACCGCCGCCGACGTCAAGGACTCGCCGGTCTTCGAGAAGATCAAGGGCAAGGAGATCACGATCGGCACCAAGGCCGATCAGCCCGGCCTCGGCTACGAGAACCCCGGCACCAAGAAGCGTTCGGGCTTCGACGTGGAGATCGCCCGCATGATCGCGGCGGACCTCGGCTTCGACGAGGCGCACATCAAGTTCAAGACCGTGCCCTCCGAGGCGCGCGAGACGCAGATCGCCAGCGGCGGCGTCGACCTCTACGTCGGCACGTACACGATCAACGACGAGCGCAAGAAGCAGGTCGGCTTCGCCGGCCCGTACTACGAGGCCGGCCAGGACCTGCTCGTCAAGGCGGACAGCAGCATCAAGGGCCCGGACGACCTCAAGGGCAAGAAGGTCTGCTCGGCGACCGGTTCCACGCCGCTCAAGCGGATCAAGGAGCCCCAGTACGGCGTGGCCGAGGCCAAGGCCCAGCAGGGCTACCAGCTCTGCGTGCAGGACCTGGTCAACGGCTCGGTCGACGCGGTCACCACGGACGACTCGATCCTCAAGGGCTACGCCGCCGAGAACAAGGGCGCCCTGAAGGTCGTCGGCAACCCCTTCTCCAAGGAGCCCTACGGCATCGGCCTGAAGAAGGAGGACGCAGCACTGCGCGAGGCGGTCAACAAGGCCATCGAAGCGCACGTGCAGAACGGCGACTGGAAGAAGGCGTACGACGCCACGCTGGGCCTGTCCGGGTCGTCCGCGACGCCGCCCGCGATCCAGCGCTACTGACCGGCAGTCGGTGCCGCATGACCGCCACGCGATTCCCGGAGAAGTGACTTGAACGTTCTGTCGGACAACTTCGCGATGTTCCGCGAAGGTTTCGTCGGCACCGTCGAACTGACGGCGCTCAGCGCGCTGCTCGCGCTGGTGCTGGGCACCCTGGTCGCGGCGTTCCGCGTCTCTCCGGTGCCCGCGCTGCGCGTCTTCGGCACCGTGTGGGTGACGCTGCTGCGCAACACCCCGCTGGTGCTGCTGTTCCTGGCCGTCACGCTGGGGCTGCCGGCGCTCGGCCTGAAGGGATGGGACTCCTTCTGGCTCGCCGTGATGGCCCTGGGGTGCTACACCTCGGCCTTCATCTGCGAGGCCATCCGCTCCGGCATCAACACCGTGCCGGTGGGGCAGGCGGAGGCGGCCCGTTCCCTCGGGATGACCTTCAACCAGACCCTGGGCCAGATCGTCCTGCCCCAGGCCGCCCGGACGGCGATCCCGCCCATCGGCAGCCTGATGATCGCCCTGGCCAAGAACACGGCGATCGCCTCGGGCTTCAACGTCACCGAGCTCGGCTCGGTGCAGAAGACCCTCAACGCGGCCGCGGGCTACAACATCTACGTGATCTTCGCCTGGATCGCGGTCTGCTACATCATCATCACGTTCACCATCAGCGGCCTCTTCCGGCTGCTGGAGAACCGACTGGCGGTGGCCCGATGAGCGGCAGCGTCCTCTACGACGTGCCCGGTCCCCGGGCACGGGCCCGCAACCGGGTCTACGGCATCGCCTCCACCGTGGCCATCGTCGGCCTGCTCGCCTTCGTCGTCTACAAACTGGACGACACCGGCCAGTTCCAGGCGGGGCTGTGGGACGACTACGAGTACGCCGACACCCAGCAGCGCATCGTCGACGGCCTGTTGACGACGCTGAAGACCTTCGCCATCGCGGCGGTGCTCTCCCTGCTGCTGGGCACGGTGCTGGCCACGGCACGGCTCTCCGACCACAAGCCCGTCCGCTGGGCGGCGACGGTGGCCGTGGAGTTCTTCCGGGCCATGCCACTGCTCATCATGATCTTCCTGCTGTACGCGGCGGTGTTCACCTCGGACCCCATGTGGGCCCTGGTGATCGGGCTGACGCTCTACAACGGCTCCGTGCAGGCGGAGATCTTCCGGTCCGGCATCAACGCCGTGCCCAAGGGGCAGAGCGAGGCGGCGTACGCGATCGGGCTGCGCAAGACGCAGGTCATGACGAACGTCCTCGTGCCGCAGGCCGTCCGGTCGATGCTTCCGTCGATCATCAGCCAGCTGGTGGTGACCCTCAAGGACACCTCCCTGGGATTCATCATCCTCTACGAGGAGCTGCTGTTCGTCGGAAAGGCGTTCGCCCAGCAGACCCCGCCCGTGAACGGCGTCTACGCCTTCATCCCGATGGTGATCGTCTTCGGCTCGATCTACATCCTGCTGTGCCTGGCGCTGTCCTCCCTCGCCACCTGGGTCGAACGGCGCACGAAGCGCTCGCGCAAGGGCAGTCCGCCGCCGATGGCGGCCACCGGCGCAGCCGTCATGGCCGATCCCGCACACGGCGCCGCCGGGGCGGAGCCGGGCGCCTCCGGCGCGGAGACCACCGACGGCACGTGAGTTCAGCGTGGATGACGCCCCGTCGGCCGCTCGCGGCCGGCGGGGCGCACGCTCGTGACGCGCCGTGGCAGGACCTCTGATCACTTGACGCACGCTGCGGCAATGGGTTGCATACGTTCTGTGATCGCGCACCGTTTTCCCCCTGCCAGTCCCCGTACGTCCCGTACGCACCACGCGCGCCGCGCGTCCTCCGTCGTCGTCCGCCGCGGGGTCCGGGGAGTCGTGCCGTGGACCCGGTGATCGTCGTCGGGGCCGGGCCGGTCGGGCTCACGCTGGCCCTCGCGCTGGCACGGTACGAGGTGCCCGTCACCGTCCTGGACGAGGCACCGCCCGGCAGCGCGGGGCAGGACGACCGCCGCCTCGCCCGGACCGCCGTCCTGCGGCCGGAGACGGCCGCCCTGCTGGAGCGCCTGGGGTGCGCCACGACGGAGGGCACGCGCTGGACGGGCTGGCGCACGCTGCGGCGCCGGGCCGAGGTGGCGCGGGTGGCCTTCGCGGCACCGGCGGGCAGTGTGAAGGCCGAGGAGCGCGATCACGACGAGCTCCTGGAGTACGGGGAGTCCGGTGGTTTCGGGGGGTCCGGTGGCCCGGGGGAAGCCGGTGACTTCGGTGACGCCGGGAGCCCGGGGGACGCAAGGGCCCTGGGAGCAGAACCGTCTCCGCTGCACCTCCCCCAGCACGCGCTGACGCGCGAGTTGCGGGCCGCGCTGGGCGGTGAGGCGGACGTACGGATCGTCCAGGACAGCCGGCTGACCCTCCTCAAGCAGGACTCCTCGGGCGTCACCGTGCACACCCGGGGCGACAACGGCACGGTCTGGAGGGCCAGTTACCTGGTCGGCTGCGACGGCGCCCGGTCCGTCGTGCGCAAATTGCTGGGCGCGCGCTTCCCCGGCCGTACGGCCGTCGAGCGGTACGCGGTCGCCGCGCTCCGCGCCGAACTGCCGTGGCCGGGCGAGGCCGTGCTGCACCGTTCGCCCCCGCGCGGTGACGAGGTGACGGCCCGCCCGTTGCCGGACGGCGTGTGGCGGCTCGACTGGCCCGTGCCGTCCGACGGGCGGCTGGTGACTCCCGACGCACTGCTCGCCCGGGTGCGCGACGCGCTGTCCCTGTGGTGCGGGGAGGTACCGGCGTACGACCTGCTGGACACCGGCGTGCACGCCGTGCACCACCGCCTCGCGCGCCGCTGGCGCAGCGGCCGCGCCTTCCTCGCCGGGGACGCCGCCCACCTGCTGGGGGCGTTGGGCACGCAGGGGCTCGACGAAGGGCTGCGGGACGCGGAGAACCTCGCCTGGAAGCTGGCCCTCGCCTGGCACCACGGCGCCTCGGACACCCTGCTCGACAGCTACCAGGCGGAACGGCGCGAGGCGGTCGCGGCGCGGCTGCGGGCCGCCGACCGGACCCTGCCGACGGTGCGCGGGGAGGGCGGCTGGCACACCGTACGGCGCACGGTGGTGCCGCGCGCGGCGCGCGCCCACGATGTGCTGCTGACCGACGGGCACTTGGGGCGGGGGCTTCTGGGCGCGCCCCAGGTCCACACCCGTACGCCCCTGGCCCCGGCCGCACCGCCCGCAGGCTCGGTCCTGGTCGGGACGGCCGTGGGGGCACTGGTCACGGACGTGCCGGTGACGGCACCGGACGGCTCCGAGACGCAGCTGCACGACCGGCTGGGCGGAAAGCTGCTGGTGGTACTCGTCGCGCCGGGCACGGGCGTGTGGGAGCGCCGGCACTGGCTGGGAGCCGGGCTGATGCCCCGGCTGGCGGCGGCCGTCTCGGCCCTGCCCCTGCAGGCGGAACTCCTGGTGACCGAGGGCTATCCCGGGGCGGACGCCCACACCGTGCTGGTCGTGCGGCCCGACGGCTTCCTGGTGGCGGCGCTGGCGGGGGTGCGGCCCGCCGAGCTGTACGCGTGCGCGGATGCGACACGGGGCGGCGCGACGGGGCCGACGCCGGCATCGGCGAAGGCGACGGGGGGAGAGCGGGTGCCGGAGGCGGCGGCCGGGGCCGCCGAGACAGCCGGCAGTGAGGCTACGGCCAACCGTTGACCGGCCCCTACCGTCATGGTTGACTCCGGAGCGTGACTGACACCGGGCTGCGTTTCTGGCGGAGGGTCCATCTGGACCTCGTGCGCTACGCGGGCTGCGTCTGTCGTCCGTCCTGCTGATCCGCTTCCTTCCGCCGTGCGGCCGTGAGCCGGCCGCCCGTCCGCGGGCCCTCTTCGCGATCACTCAGGACGGTGCTCCATGCCCTCTTCCGTTCGTTCCTCGACGCCTTCTTCCGCCGCTCACGGCGCCGGCGGGCCGTCGGAGGCCGACCTTCTCGACTTCGTGCGCCGGACGGCCGCCGACGCCACGCTCGTCTCCTCGCTGCCCCTCGATCCCGAAGGGCGCACCTGGATCCGGCTCGACGGGCCGGGCGGCAGCGAGGCGTGGCTGATCTCCTGGCCGCCGGGCGCGGGCACCGGATGGCACGACCACGGCGGCTCGCACGGCGCCTTCGCCACGGCGGCCGGATCACTGACCGAACAGTCGCTGGCCGCGCAACTGCCCACGGAAGGCTGGACGTTGCTGGAGCTGGCGGACGGTGTCGACCGCGAGAGGCAGCTGACGGAGGGCGCCGGCCGGGCCTTCGGCCCTCACCACGTGCACCAGGTGTTCAACGCGTCGTCCCAGCGGCACGCCATCTCCGTGCACGCCTACTACCCGCCGCTGCCCATGATGCGGCGCTACGGCCGGAGCGGTCCCGTCCTGCGGCTCGAACAGGTGGAGCTGCCGGAGGAGTGGGCATGAGGGTCGAGGAGCTGCTGGCCGCGGCCCGCGCCGAGCTGCAACGCCTCGGACCGGCCGAAGCGGCCGCCGCGCAGGCGGCGGGCGGGCTGCTGGTCGACATCCGCTACGCGGCCCTGCGCGAGCGCGACGGGACGATCCCGGGGGCACTCGTCGTGGAACGGAACGAGCTGGAGTGGCGCCTGGACCCGCTGTGCGACCACCGCGCCCCCCAGGCCACCGGGCACGACCTGCGGGTGGTCGTGATCTGCAACGAGGGGTACGCGTCGTCGCTGGCCGCGGTCTCCCTCCGGCGCCTGGGACTGCACCGGGCCACCGACGTGGTGGGCGGCTTCCAAGCCTGGCGATCAGCGGGTCTGCCGGTCGTCCACCCGGGCCGGCCCCTGCCCCTGTCGCCACACCGCTGAAGCCGGCCCGGCCGGGCTGCGACCCGTTGCGGCCTGGGCCGGTGCTACGTCTCCGGGAGGTAGTGGTCCAGCAGCTCCGGGTCGTCGCCCTCCTCCTCCAGGGCGCGGCGCACCACGCGCAGGGCGAGGCCCTCGGAGTAGCCCTTGCGGGCCAGCATTCCTGCGAGGCGCCGGAGTCGCTTCTCCCGGTCCAGGCCACGGGTCGAGCGCAGCTTGCGCTCGACCAGCTCACGCGCCGTGTGCTCTTCCTGCTCCGCGTCGAGCCGTCCCACCGCCTCGTCGATCAGGGCGGAGTCCACGCCCTTGGTGCGCAGCTCGCGCACCAGGGCGCGCCGGGCCAGGCCCCTGCCCCGGTGCCGGGACTCTACCCACGCGTCGGCGAACGCCGCGTCGTCGATGAGCCCGACGTCCTCGAAACGGGACAGCACCTCCGCCGCCACCTCGTCCGCTATGCCGCGCTTGGCCAGTGCGTCGGCGAGCTGCTTGCGGGTGCGGGGTGATCCGGTGAGCAGGCGCAGGCAGATCGCCCGCGCCTGCTCCTCCGGTGGCGGTGGCGCTCCGCCCCCGGCCCTCGACGGGGAGGGGGCGCCACCGCCCGTACGGTCGCGGTCGCCCGCGTGCGGCCCGCTCGGCTCGGGCCACTCGCTTCGCCGGGTCACCGGCTAGCTCTTGGCCGCGGCCTTGGCGGCCTTGCCCGCGGACTTGGCCGCCGGGGCGGGCACCGACTTGGCGGGCTCGCCGGCAGCGGCGCCGGCCGCGTCCGCACCGGGCTCGCCGGCCGGGGACTCGGGCTTGACGCCCACGCCCAGCTTCTCCTTGATCTTCTTCTCGATCTCGTTGGCGAGGTCGGGGTTGTCCTTCAGGAAGTTGCGGGCGTTCTCCTTGCCCTGGCCGAGCTGGTCGCCCTCGTACGTGTACCAGGCGCCGGCCTTGCGGATGAAGCCGTGCTCGACGCCCATGTCGATCAGGCCGCCCTCGCGGCTGATGCCCTGGCCGTAGAGGATGTCGAACTCGGCCTGCTTGAAGGGCGGCGAGACCTTGTTCTTGACGACCTTGACGCGGGTGCGGTTGCCGACCGCCTCGGTGCCGTCCTTGAGGGTCTCGATGCGGCGGATGTCCAGACGCACCGAGGCGTAGAACTTCAGGGCCCGGCCACCGGTCGTGGTCTCCGGGGAGCCGAACATGACGCCGATCTTCTCGCGGAGCTGGTTGATGAAGATCGCGGTGGTCTTGGACTGGTTGAGCGCGCTGGTGATCTTGCGCAGCGCCTGGCTCATCAGACGGGCCTGGAGACCGACGTGGGAGTCGCCCATCTCACCTTCGATCTCCGCGCGCGGCACCAGGGCGGCGACGGAGTCGATGACGATCAGGTCGAGCGCACCGGAGCGGACCAGCATGTCCACGATCTCCAGCGCCTGCTCGCCGGTGTCCGGCTGGGAGAGGATGAGGTTGTCCGTGTCGACGCCCAGCGCCCGGGCGTACTCGGGGTCGAGGGCGTGCTCGGCGTCCACGAAGGCGACGGTGCCGCCCGCCTTCTGCGCGTTGGCCACGGCGTGCAGGGTGAGGGTGGTCTTACCGGAGGATTCCGGTCCGTAGATCTCCACCACGCGGCCGCGAGGCAGTCCGCCGACGCCGAGGGCCACGTCGAGAGCGGTCGACCCGGTGGGGATGACCTCAATCGGCTCGTTCGCCCGGTCACCCAGGCGCATCACGGCGCCCTTGCCGAATTGCCGTTCAATCTGTGCGAGCGCGGCGTCCAGCGCCTTCTCGCGGTCGGTGCCTGCCATGGGTTCCACCCGGTTTGCTTGAGTCGATCGCTTCACGTCCACGACGCTAACGCCTGCCACTGACAATGCGCCCGGGCGTCGCCCCGGCCTGTGGATAACTCGGCTCCGCCGGCCCGGGACACCCATGAGAATGGATGTTCGAATTTGCTGTCAAGCGCGCCGCCCCGCGCGCCGCGCGACCCTTGACCGGCCCGTGCGCGAGCCCTTGATCAACGCCTGCGCAAGGCCCTGGCCATGCGCGCCAGGAGCGAGGGGCGTCCTCGGCGGCCGTCCCCGCGACGCCCGTCCCGGCCCGTGGCACCGGTCGCGCCGGCCACCTCGTAGCGCTTCACGTACACCCCCAGGAAGGCTTGCAACGTCGCCGTGGCCGGGATGGCGATCAGGGCACCCACCGCCCCGAGCAGCGCGGTGCCGGCGACGACCGAGCCGAAGGCGACGGCCGGGTGGATGTCCACGGTCCGGGCCGTGATGCGCGGCTGCAGCACGTAGTTCTCGAACTGCTGGTAGACCACGACGAAGCAGAACACCCACACCGCGTACCAGGGGTTCACGGTGAAGGCGATCAGGATCGGCAGCGCGCCGGCGAGGTAGGTGCCGATCGTCGGGATGAACTGCGACACCAGGCCAACCCAGACGGCGAGCGCCGGGGCGTAGGGCACTCCGAGGATCTCCAGCAGGACGTAGTGCGCGATGCCGGAGATCAGGGCCATCAGGGCGCGCGAGTAGATGTAGCCGCCGGTCTTGGTGACGGCGATCTCCCAGGCGCGCAGCACCTCGGCCTGCCGGTGCGGGGGCAGCACCGAGCACAGGGCGCGGCGCAGCCGGGGGCCGTCGGCGGCGAAGTAGAACGAGAACAGCAGGATGGTCAGCAGCTGGAACAGGCCGCCGAGGACGGTGGCCGAGACGTCCAGCACTCCGCTGGCGCTGTTGCGCACGTACTTCTGCAGCCAGTCCGAGTGCAGCACGCTCTCCTGGATCGCGACCCGGGAGAATCTGGTGTGGAACATCCGGTTGGTCCAGCTGATCACCGAGTCCAGGTAGGAGGGGAAGTTCTCCACCATGGTCTGGATCTGCCCGGCGAGCATCGATCCCAGCAGCGTGAAGAAGCCGAGGAAGGCGACGGTCACGGCCAGGAACATCACACCGGTCGCGAGGCCACGGCGCATGCCGCGCGCGGACATCCGGTCGACCGCCGGTTCGACGGCCAGCGCGAGGAAGAACGCGATCAGGATGTTGACGAGGAGCCCGATGAGCTGATGGAACGCCCAGACGGCCAGCTGGAAGCAGGCGAACAGGGCAAGTGTCACCACCACGGCCCGGGGCAGCCAGCGCGGCATGCGGGCCTCGTCGTGGGGCCGGGGCGGTCGGTCGTCCGGGGTGTCCTCTGTCGCTGCCACGGGAGCAAGTGTGGCCTATCAGACGAAATGAGTAACGGACCGCCCGGCCGTCGTCGTCCGCAGAGCCGTCAGCGCCGGTCCTCGGGGATCTCCATCGCCCTGCAGACCCCGCGCCAGACGTCCTTGGCGTTCCAGCCGGCGTCCAGCGCCTGGTGCACGGTCCTCCCGCCGAGCTCGGACATCACATGATCGCGCGCGAAGGAGTCGGCGTACGCCGCGCCGAAATAATCCGCCATCCGCTGCCAGAAGACCGTCAACCGCATGGTCCAAGTATCCCGCCCCTGAGAGTGCAGCCGTGCACGAGGCGGTGACCGGCGGCGCTTCGCGCCCTACGGTCTTGTGCATGGCCCCACCCGGATCATCCGCTGTCGACCGTGCCGAACGGTTCGTCTGGCTCACCGCCCGTGTCCTGGAGCAGCGCAGGTTCGCCTACCACTTCCTCGGCGGCAGCCCCGAAGCCGTCGAGGCGGCGCTGGCCGCGTACGAGGGCGACGACGGGGGATTCGGGCACGCCCTGGAACCGGACCTGCGCGGCCCGGTGAGCCAGCCGCTGCACACGGCGCACGCGCTGCGCGTGCTGGACGAGATCGGCCGCTGCCGGGACCGCCGGGTGGAGCGCGTGTGCCGCTACCTCACGGCGATCTCGACCCCGGACGGCGCGCTGCCCGCCCTCCACCCCTCGTTGCGCGGCTATCCGGCCGCCCCGTGGATCCCTGTGGTGGACGACCCGCCCAGCGACCTGCTCGCCACCGGGCCCGTGGTGGGGCTGCTGCACCGCAACCAGGTGTGGCACGCGTGGCTCTTCCGGGCCACCGACTTCTGCTGGGCGGCGGTCGACGCCCTCGGCAGGGGGGCGCGGACGCATCCGTACGAGGTCGAGGCGGCCCTCGCGTTCCTGGACGGGGCGCCGGACCGGCGACGCGCCGAGGCGGCCGCCGAGCGCCTGGGGCGGGCCGTGCGCGCACAACGGCTGGCCGTCCTGGACCCCGGACGGGCGGACGAGTACCCGCTGCCCGAGGGGTACGCACCGGGCGAGTACCACTTCCCCCACGACTTCGCGCGCGCCCCCGGCTCGCTGGCCCGGCCCTGGTTCACCGACGCCGAGCTGGCCAGGTCCCTGGAGTTCCTCGCCGCCACCCAGGAGGAGGACGGGGGCTGGCCGATCCGCTGGCGGGCGTGGGCGCCGGGCACGGCCCTGGAGTGCCGGCCGATGGTGACCCTCGACGCGCTGCTGACGCTGCGGGCGTACGGCCACCCCGTCCAGGCCCCCGCCCCCGCCTGAAACCACCGCTGACCTGCTCGTCCGGGGCATTGTCAGTGGTGCGGTGCACGATGGGGTGCATGGCGGACGACATGGCAGCTCCGACGGCGGAGGACCCGGCAGGGGCCCTCGCCGCGTTCTCCCCCGCGACCCGCGCCTGGTTCACGGGGGCCTTCACCGCGCCCACGGCGGCCCAGGCCGGTGCCTGGCGGGCGATCGACGAGGGTTCGGACGTGCTGGTCGTCGCCCCGACGGGCTCCGGCAAGACGCTGGCCGCCTTCCTCGCCTCCCTGGACCGGCTGGCGAGCACGCCGCCGCCCGCCGAGCGCGGCAAGCGCTGCCGGGTGCTGTACGTCTCCCCGCTCAAGGCCCTCGCGGTGGACGTCGAGCGCAATCTGCGCAGCCCGCTGACCGGCATCCGGCAGGAGTCGGTGCGTCTGGGGCTGCCCGAGCCGGAGATCCGGGTCGGCATCCGCTCCGGCGACACCCCCGCCGCCGAGCGGCGCGCGCTGGTCACGCGGCCGCCGGACATCCTGATCACCACGCCCGAGTCGCTGTTCCTGATGCTGACCTCCGCGGCGCGGGAGGCGCTCACGGGCGTGGAGACGGTGATCCTCGACGAGGTGCACGCCGTCGCCGGGACCAAGCGCGGCGCGCACCTGGCCCTGTCGCTGGAGCGCCTCGACACCCTGCTGCCCCGCCCGGCCCGCCGCATCGGGCTCTCCGCAACGGTGCGCCCGGTGGACGAGGTGGCGCGCTATCTCTCGCCCCAGCGCAAGGTGGAGATCGTCCAGCCGCCGTCCGGCAAGGAGTTCGACCTCTCGGTCGTCGTGCCGGTCGAGGACCTGGGCGAGCTCGGCGGCTCCCCGGTGCAGGAGGGCGGCGACGGCAAGGAGAAGCCGTCGATCTGGCCCCACGTCGAGGAGCGCATCGCCGACCTCGTCCAGGCGCACCGCTCCACCATCGTCTTCGCCAACTCACGACGCCTCGCCGAGCGGCTGTGCAACCGCCTCAACGAGATCGCCCATGAACGCGCCACCGGCGAGCCCCTGCCGGAGCACCACTCCCCGGCCCAGCTGATGGGCGGTTCCGGCCCGGCCAAGGGCGCGCCCGCCGTCATCGCCCGCGCCCACCACGGTTCGGTCTCCAAGGAGCAGCGGGCCCTGGTCGAGGAGGACCTGAAGGCGGGCCGGCTGCCGGCCGTCGTGGCCACGTCCAGCCTGGAGCTGGGCATCGACATGGGCGCGGTGGACCTGGTCGTCCAGGTCGAGTCGCCCCCGTCGGTCGCCTCCGGCCTGCAGCGGGTCGGCCGCGCCGGCCACCAGGTGGGCGCGGTCTCCACCGGCGTCGTCTTCCCCAAGTACCGGGGCGACCTGGTGCAGGCGGCCGTGGTGACCGAGCGGATGCGCCAGGGCGCCATCGAGTCGCTGCGGGTGCCGGCCAATCCGCTGGACGTGCTCGCCCAGCAGATCGTCGCCATGACGTCCATGGACGCCTGGGACGTGGACGAGCTGCTGGCCGTGGTCCGGCGCGCGGCGCCCTTCGCCGCCCTGCCGGAGTCCGCCTACACCGGCGTCCTCGACATGCTCGCCGGGCGCTACCCGTCCGACGCCTTCGCCGAGTTGCGGCCCCGCCTGGTGTGGGACCGCACGGCCGGCACCGTCTCGGGGCGGCCGGGGGCGCAGCGGCTGGCCGTCACCTCCGGCGGCACCATCCCCGACCGCGGCCTGTTCGGCGTCTTCCTGGCCGGCGCGGATCCCAAGAAGGGTGGCGGCCGGGTCGGCGAGCTGGACGAGGAGATGGTCTACGAGTCGCGGGTCGGCGACGTGTTCACCCTGGGCACGACGTCCTGGCGGATCGAGGACATCACCCGCGACCGTGTCCTGGTCACCCCCGCCCCCGGCATCCCCGGACGGCTGCCGTTCTGGAAGGGCGACCAGCTCGGCCGTCCCCTCGAACTGGGACGCGCCCTGGGCGCGTTCCTCCGCGAGATCGGCGGCACGGCGCCCGAGGCGGCCCGCGAGCGGCTCACCGCCGCCGGCCTCGACCGCTGGGCCGCCGACAACGTCCTCGCCTACCTGGACGAGCAGCGCCGGGCCTGCGGCCATGTGCCCGACGACCGGACGATCGTCGTCGAGCGCTTCCGCGACGAGCTGGGCGACTGGCGCGTCGTGATCCACTCTCCCTTCGGCGCCCAGGTGCACGCCCCCTGGGCCCTGGCGCTCGGCGCCCGGCTCGCCGAGCGGTACGGCATGGACGCCCAGGTGATGCACGCCGACGACGGCATCGTGCTGCGGCTGCCCGACGCCGACGTCATGGGCCTGGATCTGCTCGACGCCGACCCGGTACGACAGGGCGCGGAATACGACAGCGAGCAGTCCCCCGTCGGGGCAGCCGACGTCACGTTCGACAAGGGAGAGGTCGACGGGATCGTCACCGACCAGGTCGGCTCCTCGGCGCTGTTCGCCTCCCGCTTCCGGGAGTGCGCCGCCCGGGCCCTGCTGCTGCCGCGGCGCAACCCCGGCAAGCGCACCCCCCTGTGGCAGCAGCGCCAGCGCGCGTCCCAGCTGCTGCAGGTCGCGGGCGAGTTCGGTTCGTTCCCGATCGTCCTGGAGGCCGTGCGCGAATGCCTCCAAGATGTCTTCGACGTCCCTGGCCTGACCGAGCTCATGGGCGACGTCGAGGCCCGCCGGGTCCGGCTGGTCGAGGTGACCACACCCGAGCCGTCGCCGTTCGCCCGCTCGCTGCTCTTCGGCTACGTCGCCCAGTTCCTCTACGAAGGCGACTCCCCGCTCGCCGAGCGCCGTGCCGCGGCGCTCTCCCTCGACTCGCGGCTGCTGGCCGAGCTGCTGGGCCAGGCCGAGCTGCGCGAGCTGCTCGACCCGGAGGTGCTCACCGAGCTGGAGCGCGAGCTGCAGTGGCTGACGGAGGACCGCAAGGTCAAGGACGCCGAAGGCGTCGCCGACCTGCTGCGGCTGCTGGGTCCCCTCACCGGTGCCGAGCTCGCCGGGCGCGGCGCCGAGCCGCAGTGGGCCGAGGAGCTCGGCGACGCCCGCCGCGCCATCCGGGTCCGCATCGCCGGCCAGGATCACTGGGCGGCCGTCGAGGACGCCGGACGGCTGCGCGACGCCCTGGGCACGGCGCTGCCCGTGGGTGTCCCGGAAGCCTTCACCGAGCCCGTCAAGGATCCGCTCGGCGATCTCCTGGCCCGTTTCGCCCGGACCCACGGCCCGTTCACCTCCGCGCAGGCCGCCGCCCGCCTGGGCCTGGGCACGGCGGTGACCGACGGCGCGCTGCACCGCCTCGCGGCCGGCGGCCGCATCGTCCAGGGCGAATTCCATCCTTCCGGCATCGGGCAGGAGTGGTGCGACGCGGCCGTTCTGCGCAGACTGCGCCGCCGCTCCCTGGCCGCCCTGCGGCACGAGCTGGAGCCCGTGCCGCCCGCCACCCTCGCCGCGTTCCTCCCCGCCTGGCAGCACGTCGGCTCGCACGGACTGCGCGGCACCGACGGACTGCTGCGCGCCGTGGAGCAGTTGCAGGGCGCACCGGTGCCCGCGTCCGCGCTGGAGAAGCTGGTCCTGCCCGCCCGGGTGCGGGACTACTCCCCCGCGATGCTCGACGAGCTCACCGCCTCGGGCGAGGTCGTGTGGGCCGGAGCCGGGGCCCTGCCCGGCAAGGACGGCTGGGTCTCCTTGCTGCTCGCCGACACGGCCCCGCTGCTGCTGCCCGCGCCGCACCCGCTGGAGCTGTCCCCGCTCCACCGGGCCGTCCTCGACACCCTGTCCGGCGGCTACGGCCTGTTCTTCCGTCAGATCGCCGACCGCGTCCGCGCAGCCGATCCGGAAGCCGGGGAAGCAGCGGGCACGGACGCGCGGATCGCCGAGGTCCTCTGGGAGCTCGCCTGGTCCGGCCGGCTCACCAACGACACGCTCGCCCCGCTGCGTTCGCTCCTCGGCTCGGGCCGTACGGCCGGGTCCACGGCGCACCGCGCCAAGCGGGCCGTGCCGCGCGGCCGTTACGGCGCCTTCACGGGCCGGCCGGGCCTGTCCGGCCTGACGGCCCGCGCCACCGCCTCCCGCAGCGGGCCGCCGACGGTGGCGGGCCGCTGGTCGCTGCTGCCGCAGCGCGAGCCCGACGCCACCCTGCGGGCCCACGCCCTGGCCCGCACGCTCCTCGACCGGCACGGCGTGGTGACCCGGGGTGCCGTGGCCGCCGAGGGGGTGGAAGGCGGCTTCTCCGCGGCCTACCGCGTGCTCTCCGTCTTCGAGGAGAGCGGCCAGGCCCGCCGGGGCTATGTGGTCGAGGGCCTGGGTGCCGCGCAGTTCGCCATGGACGGCGCCGTCGACCGGCTGCGCGCCGCGGGCACGGCCCGGGAGCGGTCCGGCGGCGCGCCCGCCGCCCCCTGGGACCCGCAGCCCGCCCGGCCCGCCCGCCGACGGGCGGTCGTCCTGGCCGCCGCCGATCCGGCCAACGCCTACGGGGCGGCCCTCGCCTGGCCCGAGCCGCCCGCCGGCGCGGCGCACAAGCCGGGCCGCAAGGCCGGCTCCCTGGTCGTCCTCCTCGACGGCGCCCTGGCGCTCTACATGGAGCGTGGCGGGAAGACCCTGCTCGCCTGGCCCCAGCACGAGGGCGCGGAGTCGGCCGGCAGTGACGACCCGGGGCTGCAGGAGGCGGCCGCGGCACTGGCCGAGGCGGCCCGGGAAGGCGCCCTGGGCACCGTCACGGTCGAACGCATCAACGGCTCCCCCGCCCTGTCCGCTCCCCTCGGCCCGCTCCTGGAGTCCGTGGGGTTCCACGCCACACCGCGGGGGCTGCGCCTGCGCGCACCCTGAAGCAAGGCCACATCATGGGCCGTAGGCACGAAGGAGGCGCCCCATGCCCGAAGGGGACACCGTCTGGCGCACCGCGCAGGAGCTGCACCGTGCCCTGACGGGCGCGCAGCTGATCCGCTCGGACCTGCGCGTGCCCAAGCTCGCCACCGTCGACCTGACCGGCCGGGCGGTCCTGGAGACCGTCCCGCGCGGCAAGCACCTGCTCACCCGCGTCGAGGGCGGCCTCACCCTCCACTCCCACCTCGGCATGGACGGCTCCTGGCGCGTCCAGGCTGCCGGCGGCCGGCGGCGGGGCGGTGGCCCGGAGCACCAGATCCGTGCCGTGCTCGCCACTGCCGGTCACACGGCCGTCGGCTATCGTCTGCCCGTCCTGGACCTGCTGCGCACCACCGACGAGTCCACCGTCGTCGGCCATCTCGGTCCGGATCTGCTCGGTCCCGACTGGGATGCCGACGAGGCGGTCCGCCGTCTGCTCGCCGACCCCGGCCGCACGATCGGCGAGGCCGTCCTGGACCAGCGCAATCTCGCGGGCATCGGCAACGTCTACAAGTCGGAGCTGTGCTTCATGCTGCGGGTCTCCCCCTGGCTTCCGGTCGCGTCGGTGCACGGGCCCGAACGCCTGGTGGCCCTCGCCCGGAAGCTCCTGGAGGCCAACAAGGCCCGTACTGCCCGGATCACCACCGCCGACGCCCGTCCCGACCGTCACCTGTGGGTCTACGGCCGTGCCGACAAGCCCTGCCGCCGCTGCGGCACGCCCATCCTCACCGCGGGCCAGGGCCCGGCGGGCCAGGAGCGCACCACGTTCTGGTGCCCGCACTGCCAGACCGGCCCCGCCCCGCCCACGGGCCGGCAGCCGGCTCCCACTGAGCCGAAGGGATGACGACCAGCTCCCCAGCCGCCCCTGTGCCGCGCCTTACCCACCACCAGGCCCACCACCAGGCCCACCACCAGCCGGCCCCTAGCCCGGCCCGCCACCAGGCCCACCCACGACCGGGCCGTCACCCGGCCCACCGCCGCTGCCCAACCCGCCGCCCGGCCCACCACCAGCCGGCCCGTAGCCTGGCCCCTCTACGACCGGCCCGCCACCGGGCCCACCCACGACCGGCCCACCACCCGGCCCGCCCTCGCCCGGCCCACAGCCAGGTCCATCCGGCACCGCTCCGCCCCCCAGCCCCCCATCACCCGCACGCCCGTCGCCCGGCCCTCCGGCCCGCCGCCACCAGCGGCGTGAGCCGCTTCCGGCCCTCTCGCCACCCTCAGCACCCTCCTCACCCCGACCGCCGGCCTTGCGGTCCCGCGGTACGCAGTGCACCGGCAGCAGGCTCAGGCCCCATCCGCCGGTGGCCACCACGCCCTCCAGGAACCCCGTCCGCCCCGGCTGTGCGATCAGCCGGAAGACGGCCCAGCACCACACCCCGCCCAGCACGGCCGCGAGCAGCCACCCGGCCGGCCCCAGGCGCCGTCGGCGCTCCGGCGCCTCGCTACGGTCCATGGCTGCCTCCTTAGGGGGCCGACACCTGAGCACGCCCCCCGAGGCCCCCGAGGCCCCGCCCCCATCCCCACCCCTGCCCCGAGCAGGCCGGGCCCCTCAGCCGAAGCGCTCTCCCCGCGCCCGCGCGAGCTCCCGCTCCAGCTCGGCGATCTCCTGGTCACGCCGGTGCAGCTCGGTGATCACCCGCTGCTCCCCCTCGTGCACGCCCTCCTGGTAGACCGTGCGGACGAAGGCTCCGGCGGTGGCCTGATCGAGGTCCGAGACCACCATGAGCTCTGTCGTGAAGCGGATCACCGGATGCTCGCTCATGCCCCCAGGAGACCCTGCTCCGGCCGCCTCCGCCACCCGTGCCGGTAGCGACGCCGCGGCCACCGCCGGCCCCGCCGCGTGCCGACGGTCAGGCGTTCTCCGCCTGGAACATCCAGTGGTGCTTTTCGAGGTCGCCCGTCAGGCCGATCAGGATGTCCTGGGTGACCGGGTCCGGCTCGGCCGTGGCAAGGATGCGCTCCCGCATCCTGACGATCACGGCGCCGAGCCCCGCCACCAGCGTGCGCACCGCCTCGGTGTCCTTGGTCCAGCCGCCGCCGACCGGGTCGATGCCGCTGGTCTTGGCGACCGTCTCGGCCCGCCCGTCGGGGGCGATGCCGAGCGCCGAGGCCCGTTCTGCCACGGTGTCCGCGTGCCCGCGGGCGGTCGCCACGACCTCGTCGAGCTGCAGATGGACCGAACGGAAACGGGGGCCCACCACGTTCCAGTGGACCTGCTTGGCGACGAGCGAAAGGTCGACGAGGTCGACGAGCGCGCCCTGGAGCGCATCACCGACGACCTTGCGATCCTGCTCGGACAGGGGGCTCTTCACGACGGACATCTGATTCCTCCTGTTCACGGCCGATTCGCGGCATATATCCGTTTGCTCCGCGTTTTCCCGGTTTTCCCGCCCCGGCAACCACCATGACACAGGGGTGCCGCACGGGCCGGAAAACGCAGAGATCCCGGTCAGAACTCCTGACCGGGATCCCGAACGTGAAACACATGCCGTCGGGGCTGTCTCAGCCCGCCTCAGGCCGCGACCACATCCACGGCCTCCGCGGGGGCCTTGATGGTCACGCGCTCCCCCGGAACGCCCGTCACGGACGTCACGGACACCGAATTGAACATCGGCCGCATCGGCGCGGGTACCGGCTCGCTCGCCGCCGCCGACTGCGCCAGCTCGGCGAGCGACAGCTCGTCACTCACCTCGCGCATGACCTCGGACATCCGTACGTCCAGAGCGTCGCAGATTGCGGAGAGAAGCTCGGAGGACGCCTCTTTCTGACCGCGCTCGACCTCGGAGAGATATCCGAGCGAGACCCGGGCGGACGAGGAGACCTCGCGCAGAGTGCGGCCCTGGCGTTGGCGCTGCCGACGCAGCACGTCACCCAGCAGGCGACGGAGCAGAATCATCGGTGGCTCCCTCCTTGGACCGCGAATCCGGTTCCTTCACGCCCCACCGTACCGCCTCGGGGTGCGGCCGTGCGGGGAGCTATGTCGTGTTCACTCAGGGCTGCAAACATCCATTCCCCCCGTTGTGTTCCGTATCCTTTGCCCCCGCGTTCCCCGTGAGTTCGCGAAGGAGCAGCGCGAGGACCGCCCGGACGCTCCCGGTCCGGATGGCCGTCCTGTCTCCGTCGAGCGACAGCTCGCGCACTGCGCCCGCGCCGTGCGGCCCGGCGACGGCGACGAAGACCGTGCCGACGGCCCGGCCGTCCTGCTCGTCGGGTCCGGCCACACCGGTGGTGGCGATCCCCCAGTCGGCGGCCAGCGCGGTCCGTACGCCCCGCGCCATCTGCCGGGCCACCTCGGCGTCGACGGCGCCCCGCGCGTCGAGCAACGACCCGTTCACGCCGAGCACGTCCCGCTTGACCTCGGTGGCGTAGGCGACGACCGCACCGCGGACCGTGCGGGACGCCCCCGGCGCCTCGGTCAGCCGGGCCGCGACCAGACCGCCGGTGAGGGACTCGGCGGCGGCCACGGTCTGCCCGCGGCCCAGCAGGGCCGCCAGCACCTCCGCGGCGACGTCGGGGCCCGGGGCGCTCATCGCGCCGACTCCCGGGAGCGCCCGGCCCGCCGCAGCACGACGGCCTGCCTGACGTAGTCGAGCCCGGTCGCGACGGTCAACACGACGGCGACCGCCATCACCCAGAAGCGCAGGGTCGCGAGCGGGCCCGTGAGGGCGAGGATGTACATGCCCACCCCCACGCCCTGTGCGAGGGTCTTCATCTTGCCGCCCCGGCTGGCCGGGATGACGGCGTGCCGGATGACCCAGAACCGCATCAGCGTGATGCCGATCTCGCGGAAGAGGATCACGCCGGTCACCCACCACGGCAGGTCGTCCAGGACCGACAGGCAGATCAGCGCCGCACCCATGATCGCTTTGTCCGCGATCGGGTCGGCGATCTTGCCGAAGTCGGTGACCAGGTTGTACGTCCGCGCCAGATGGCCGTCGAAGAGGTCGGTGATCATGGCAACGGCGAACGCCGCCCAGGCGAAGGAGCGCCAGGCCGGGTCGTAGCCGTCGCCGTGCATCATCAGCAGGACGAACCCGGGCACCAGCAGCAGCCGCGCCATGGTGAGGATGTTGGCGATGTTCCACAATCCGGCCGGACGCACGCCCGTCGCCGGAGCCGGACCTCCTGCGGCGGAGGCCGGGAGTCCGCTCATCTGCCCGCCTCCTCGGTACACCCGCCCTCGATTCCGAGGGGTTCGGCGACGAGGTCGACACCCTCGCTCGCCACCACCTTCGCCACGACCATACGGCCGGGTGCGGGCGCTGCCACGTCGTCGGACCAGGTGAGCCGCACCTGGCCGTCGGTCTCGGGGGCCTGGTGGGCCGCCCGGCCGATGACGCCGTCCTCGTCGTCCACGCGGTCGACGAGTACTTCGATCGTCTCACCGATCCGCTCCTCCGCGCGCTGCGCGGTGAGCTCCTCGGCCAGCATCGACACGCGCGCCAGCCGCTCGGCGACGACGTCGGGGTCGAGCTTGTTCTCGTACGTGGCCGCCTCGGTGCCGTCCTCGTCGGAGTAGCCGAAGACGCCGATGGCGTCCAGCCGGGCCGCGGTCAGGAAGCGCTCCAGCTCGGCGACGTCCTCCTCGGTCTCGCCGGGGAAGCCGACGATGAAGTTGGAGCGCGCTCCGGCCTGCGGGGCCTTGGCCCGGATCGTGTCGAGCAGCTCCAGGAAGCGGTCGGTGTCGCCGAAGCGGCGCATGGCGCGCAGCACGCCGGGCGCCGAGTGCTGGAAGGACAGGTCGAAGTAGGGCACGACCTTGTCCGTCGAGGTCAGCACATCGATCAGGCCGGGGCGCATCTCGGCGGGCTGGAGGTAGCTGACGCGGATCCGCTCCAGGCCGGGGACGGCCGCGAGCTCCGGCAGCAGCGTCTCCAGCAGGCGGATGTCGCCCAGGTCCTTGCCGTAGGAGGTGTTGTTCTCGGAGACGAGCATGACCTCCTTGACGCCCTGCTCGGCCAGCCAGCGCGTCTCGCCCAGCACGTCGGAGGGACGGCGGGAGATGAACGATCCCCGGAAGGAGGGAATGGCGCAGAAGGAGCAGCGCCGGTCACAGCCGGAGGCGAGCTTCACGGAGGCGACGGGGCTGTCCCCGAGCCGGCGGCGCAGCGGGGCGCGGGGGCCGGACGCCGGGGCCACGCCCTCGGGCAGGTCCGCCGGAGGAGTGTCCTCCTGGGCGTGCCCGGGCAGGGCGACCTGTCCGGAGCCGCCGGCGCTCTGGCGCTCGGCGGGGCTGATCGGCAGCAGCTTGCGCCGGTCGCGCGGGGTGTGGGAGGCGTGGACGCCGCCGGAGAGGATGGTCTGGAGGCGGTCGGAGATGTCGGCGTAGTCGTCGAAACCGAGCACGCCGTCGGCCTCGGGCAGCGCCTCGGCGAGCTCCTTGCCGTATCTCTCGGCCATGCAGCCGACGGCCACCACGGCCTGGGTGCGCCCGTGGTCCTTGAGGTCGTTGGCCTCAAGGAGGGCGTCTACGGAGTCCTTCTTGGCGGCCTCGACGAAACCACAGGTGTTGACGACGGCCACATCGGCGTCGGCGGCGTCCTCGACGAGGTCCCAGCCATCCGCCGCCAAGCGGCCTGCAAGCTCCTCCGAGTCCACCTCGTTACGGGCGCAGCCAAGTGTGACAAGAGCGACGGTACGGCGTTCGGGCATAGGGCTCAGCCTACTTTGTCCCGGCGCCTCCTCCGTTGCCGAGTGGCAGGCGGGCGCGGAGAGCCTGGTCACCCACGCGCTCTCCGCGCCCGTCCGTGCGCCTGCCGTCCGTGGCTCCCGCCCAGGTCAGCCTGCCGAGGGGTCGCCCCTGGTGTAGCTCAGGCGCTGGACCCGGCCGTCGTCGGCCAGATTCTTGACCTCTTTGCCGTTCACGAACAGTTGCACTGCTCCGGCGTTGCCCAGCACCAGGTCGATGCGCTTGCTGTCGGTGAAGGTCTTGGAAGCACCCTGCTTGAGGACGCCCTCCTCCAGCAGCTTGCCGTTGTGGTCCTTGGCCGAGATCCAGGTCTGGCCGTTGTCGGCGGTGAGCTTGACGGTGACCTTGTTGGCGGGGACGCCGGCGATGGCGCTGGCGGACGCCTCGGCCTTGGGGTCGGACGACGCCTTCCCCGCCTTGGCCTTGCTCGGTGCCGCGGACGGCTTGCTGGTGGCCGGGTCGGCCGAGACCGGTCCGCTCTTGGAGCCGCCGCTGAAGAGCGTGAAGCCGACGAAGCCGACGACCGCGACGATCGCGGCGACCATGGCGGCCGTCCAGTTCGGGCGCCGCGGCTCGGGCCGGATGCGCTCGGCGTCGAAGAGCGGGGCGGCCGGGGTGGGCGCGGGACGTCCCCCGTGCTCGGCGTCGTACTGCGCGACGAGCGGGAGGGGGTCGAGGCCGACCGCGCGGGCGAGCGTGCGGATGTGTCCCCGGGCGTAGACGCGTCCGCCGCAGCGGGTGAAATCGTCCTGTTCGATCGTGTGGATGATCGGGATGCGTACGCGGGTGGACGAACTGACATCTTCCACGGTCAGTCCGGCGCTGATGCGGGCCTGCTGAAGGGATCGTCCGACGGAGGGCCGGTCACCCTCTGACTCTGACTCTGAGGAGTTGCCGATGGACACGTGGGCGCCTTTCGAGCGTGCAGCCACCTGCTGGAGATTCAGTCTAGGGGGGATGCGAAACGGTCGGGCAAGCGGGAAGCCGGACTTTGTAGGCCATCAGAATGCTCTGCGGTAACAGCAGTGGCACATCGCCCCTCCCCCCTCGCTCAACTGCCCTCGGGCCCGAGAGAAACGGTTGGCCAGGGATCTTTTCCAGCTGCGATCCGACCACGGTCCGACCGCGATCCAGTCGCCTGCGATCCAGCCGCTACGGCCGGTCCTCCCCGCGGATGACCGCGAGGACCCCGTCCAGCTCGTCGGGCTTCACCAGCACGTCGCGGGCCTTGGAACCCTCGCTGGGGCCCACGACGCCCCGCGACTCCATCAGGTCCATGAGTCTGCCCGCCTTGGCGAATCCCACACGCAATTTCCGCTGCAGCATCGAAGTCGACCCGAACTGCGTGGAGACGACGAGTTCGGCCGCCTGGCACAGCAGGTCGAGGTCGTCGCCGATCTCCTCGTCGATCTCCTTCTTCTTCGACGTGCCGACGGTGACGTCGTCGCGGAAGACCGGCGCCATCTGATCCTTGCAGTGCTGGACGATGGCCGCGACCTCGGCCTCGGTGACGAAGGCGCCCTGCATGCGGACCGGCTTGTTGGCCCCCATCGGCAGGAAGAGGCCGTCGCCCTTGCCGATGAGCTTCTCGGCGCCCGGCTGGTCGAGGATGACGCGGCTGTCGGCGAGCGAGGAGGTGGCGAAGGCGAGCCGGGAGGGCACGTTGGCCTTGATGAGGCCGGTGACGACGTCGACGGACGGCCGCTGGGTGGCCAGCACCAGGTGGATGCCGGCGGCGCGGGCCAGCTGGGTGATGCGGACGATGGAGTCCTCCACGTCGCGCGGGGCCACCATCATCAGGTCCGCGAGCTCGTCCACGATGACGAGCAGGTACGGATAGGGCGAGAGCTCACGCCCGCTGCCCTCCGGCGGCTTGACCTTGCCCTCGCGCACGGCCGCGTTGAAGTCGTCGATGTGCCGGAAGCCGAAGGCGGCCAGGTCGTCGTAGCGCAGGTCCATCTCGCGCACGACCCACTGGAGCGCCTCGGCGGCCCGCTTGGGGTTGGTGATGATCGGCGTGATGAGGTGCGGGATGCCCTCGTAGGCGGTGAGCTCGACGCGCTTGGGGTCGACGAGCACCATCCGGACGTCCTCCGGGGTGGCCCGCACCATGATCGACGTGATCAGGCAGTTGATGCAGGACGACTTACCGGAACCGGTGGCTCCGGCCACCAGGACGTGCGGCATCGTCGTCAGATTGGCCATGACGTAGCCGCCCTCGACGTCCTTGCCGAGCGCGACCAGCATCGGGTGCTCGTCACCGGCCGCGTCCGCCAGCCGCAGCACGTCGCCGAGGTTGACCATCTCGCGGTCGGTGTTGGGGATCTCGATGCCGACGGCCGACTTGCCGGGGATCGGGCTGATGATCCGTACGTCCGGGCTGGCGACGGCGTAGGCGATGTTCTTGGTGAGCGCGGTGATCCGCTCGACCTTGACGGCCGGGCCCAGCTCGACCTCGTAGCGGGTGACCGTCGGGCCGCGGGTGAAGCCGGTGACGGCGGCGTCGACCTTGAACTCCGCGAAGACGTTCGTCAGCGAGGCCACTATGGCGTCGTTGGCGGCGCTGCGGGTCTTGCCCGGGCCGCCGCGCTCCAGCAGGCCGAGGGAGGGCAGCGCGTAGGTGATGTCCCCGGCGAGCTGCAGCTGCTCGGCACGGGCCGGCAGTCCGCCGGCCGGTTCGGGCGCGGGCTTGGTGAGGTCCGGCACGGTCCCCGGCGTCCCGGCGGCCGGGGCCTTCTTCTTCCCGCGCGCGGCGGGCGCGGCCCCGCCGTCGCGGAGGCCGCCGTCCGGGGTCACGCCGCTGCTGAGGTCGGCGACGAGGGGGGTGGGCGGGATGCCGTGCAGGACGGCACCGTCGAGCGAGGCGGCGGCCGCCGCGGCGAGGTCCACCGCGTCCGGCTCCCGGCCCGCCGGGGGCTCCGCGGGCGGGCGGC
>NZ_JAIXMK010000229.1:0-4438 GCF_020328095.1 Streptomyces sichuanensis | reverse complement strand
AGCACTCCAAACTGCTCCACAGGACCTTGCTTGCTTTCCCGCTTCCGCGGGGCTGCGAAACAAGACTCTACAGCAGGTCAGGGGGTGCGGTCGAACCCCGGCCGGTGAGGCGTGGAGCACAGTCGCCGGCGCCGGCCGCCTAGGGCGCCAACTGGTCGATCGCCTTGACGATCCGCTTGTCCGAGATCGGATAGGCGGTGCCCAGCGCGTGCGCGAAGTAGCTCACCCGGAGCTCCTCGATCATCCAGCGGACGTCCCGCGCCTCCTGCGGCACCGGCTTGCCCCGCGGGAACTGTTCCAGCAGCCACAGGTACTCGTCGCGCATCTCCTTCACCTTGGCCATCCGGGCACGGTCCCGGTCGGCGTTGGTGGGCAGCTGCGTCAGGCGCCGGTCGACGGCGACGAGATAGCGCAGCAGGTCGTGCAGGCGGTGCACGCCGTGCGCGGTCACGAAGCCCGGCTTCACGAGCTCGGCCAGCTGCTCCTTGACGTCCGTCAGCGACGGCACCAGCGTCAGGCTCGTCGTGGCCTTCAGACGGCGCTCGCACGCCTGCCAGGCGGCCAGCACCTCCTGCACCTTGCGGATCGTGTCCAGCGTCGCGTCCACGATGTCGGCCCGCACCGCGTCGAAGAGCTTGCGGAACGACTCCTCGTCCCAGGCGGGCCCGCCGTGGGCCGCCATCAGCTTGTCCGCGGCACCGGCCACGCAGTCGTCGAAGAGCGCCTGGATCGAGCCGTGCGGATTGCGCGACAGGGCCAGCTTCTGCTGATTGCCGAGCTTGTCCTGGGCGAACTTCGCCGGGTTCGACGGCAGGTTCAGCAGGATGAGGCGGCGCGTGCCGCGCCACATGGCCTCGCGCTGCTCCGGCTCGGTGTCGAAGAGCCGCACCGCCACCGACGTGCCCTCGTCGACGAGCGCGGGATACGCCTTGACGGGCTGGCCGGCGCGACGGGTCTCGAAGGTGCGCGGGAGGGCGCCGATCGTCCACGCGGTCAGGCCCGTGCGCTGCTCCAGGCGCGCGCCGCCCGAGGACTCGGCGGCCTTCTCGAACGCCTTGGTGATCGCCGCCTGCGTCTTCGGCTTGAGCTTCAGCCGCAGCGCCTCCAGGTCCTTGTCCTCGGCGATCTTCCGCTTGCGCTCGTCGACCACCCGGAAGGTGATCTTGAGGTGGTCGGGGACCTTGCCGAGGTCGAAGTCCTCCGCCTCCATGCGCACGGCCGTCATCCGGTGCAGCCCACGGGCCAGTGCCGTCGTCAGCGGCTCCTGGAGCGGGACAGCGGAGTCCAGGAAGCGCTGGGCGAAGTTCGGGGCCGGGACGCAGTTCCGGCGGATCGGCTTGGGCAGCGAACGGATCAGCTCCGTCACCAGGTCCTCGCGCAGCCCCGGGATCTGCCAGTCGAAGCCCTCGGCCGAGACCTGGTTGAGCACCTGCAGCGGAATGTGGACGGTCACGCCGTCCGCGTCCGCACCCGGCTCGAACTGATAGGTCACCTTGAACTTCAGCCGGCCCTGCCGCCAGGAGTCCGGATAGTCGGCCTTGGTGACCGCCTCCGCGTTCTCGTTGATGAGCATCGAATGCTCGAAGTTGAGCAACTCCGGCTCGTCACGGCGCTTGTGCTTCCACCACGAGTCGAAATGTGCACCCGACACCACGTGTTCGGGCAGTCTCTGGTCGTAGAAGTCGAAGAGCGTCTCGTCGTCCACGAGGATGTCGCGGCGACGGGCACGGTGCTCCAGCTCCTCGACCTCACCGAGGAGTTTGCGGTTGTCGTGGAAGAACTGGTGGTGCGTGCGCCAGTCACCCTCGACGAGCGCGTTGCGGATGAACAGCTCACGGCTGGTCTCCGGATCGATCCGCCCGTAGTTGACCTTCCGCTGCGCCACGATCGGCACGCCGTAGAGCGTCACCCGCTCGTACGCCATCACCGCGGCCTGCTTCTGCTCCCAGTGCGGCTCGCTGTAGGTGCGCTTGACCAGGTGCTGGGCGAGCGGCTCGACCCACTCCGGCTCGATCTTCGCGTTCACCCGGGCCCAGAGCCGGGAGGTCTCGACGAGCTCCGCCGACATCACCCAGCGCGGCGGCTTCTTGAACAGCGCCGAACCGGGGAAGACCGCGAACTTGGCGCTGCGGGCACCGAGGTACTCGTTGTTCTTCGCTGTTTCCTTGCCGCCCTCCACCCCGGCGTTCTTCAGGCCGATGTGCGACAGGAGTCCCGCCAGCAGCGACTGGTGCACGCGGTCGGGCGCCGCGTCCTCCTCGGCGAGGTGGATCCCCATCGTCTTGGCGACCGTGCGCAGCTGGTAGTAGATGTCCTGCCACTCGCGTATGCGCAGGTAGTTCAGGAACTCCGACTTGCACATGCGGCGGAAGGCGGACGACGACAGCGTCTTCTGCTGCTCGCGCACGTACCGCCACAGGTTCAGGAAGGCGAGGAAGTCGCTCGTCTCGTCCTTGAAGCGGGCGTGGTGCTGGTCGGCCTGCTGCTGCTTCTCCGACGGCCGCTCGCGCGGGTCCTGGATGGAGAGCGCGGCGGCGATGACCATGACCTCGCGGGCGCAGCCGTTGCGGTCGGCCTCCAGCACCATGCGGGCCAGGCGCGGGTCGACGGGCAGCTGCGAGAGCTTGCGGCCCAGCTGCGTCAGCCGCTTCTTCGGATCCTTCTGCTGCGGGTCTATCGCCCCGAGCTCCTGCAGCAGGTCGACGCCGTCCTTGATGTTGCGCCGGTCCGGCGGGTCGATGAACGGGAACTTCTCGATGTCCCCGAGGCCGGCCGCGGTCATCTGCAGGATGACGGAGGCGAGGTTCGTCCGCAGGATCTCCGCGTCCGTGAACTCCGGCCGCGCGAGGAAGTCGTCCTCCGAGTACAGCCGGATGCAGACGCCGTCGCTCGTCCGGCCGCAGCGGCCCTTGCGCTGGTTGGCGCTGGCCTGCGAGACCGGCTCGATCGGCAGCCGCTGGACCTTGGTGCGGTGGCTGTAGCGGGAGATCCGGGCGAAGCCGGGGTCGATGACGTACTTGATGCCGGGCACGGTCAGCGACGTCTCGGCGACGTTCGTGGCCAGGACGACACGGCGGCCGGAGTGACGCTGGAAGACGCGGTGCTGCTCGGCGTGGGAGAGGCGCGCGTAGAGCGGAAGGATCTCGGTGCTCTGCCCGAGGGCGCCCCCGGTCCGGGTGAACTTCTTCTCCAGCGCGTCCGCCGTGTCGCGGATCTCCCGCTCGCCGGAGAGGAAGACCAGGATGTCGCCCGGCCCCTCCTTCTGCAGCTCGTCGACGGCGTCACAGATCGCGGTGACCTGGTCGCGGTCGGTGTCGGTGGAGTCCTCCTCCAGCAACGGCCGGTAGCGGACCTCCACCGGATACGTCCGGCCGGAGACCTCGACGATCGGCGCGTCGCCGAAGTGGCGGGAGAAGCGCTCCGGGTCGATCGTCGCCGACGTGATCACGATCTTGAGATCGGGGCGCCGGGGCAGCAGCTGGGCGAGGTAGCCCAGCAGGAAGTCGATGTTGAGGCTGCGCTCGTGCGCCTCGTCGATGATGATCGTGTCGTACTGGCGCAGCTCGCGGTCCGTCTGGATCTCGGCGAGCAGGATGCCGTCCGTCATCAGCTTGACCATGGTCTCGCCGCCGACCTGGTCGGTGAAGCGGACCTTCCAGCCGACCGCCTCGCCCAGCGGCGTCCGCAGCTCCTCGGCGACCCGCTCCGCCACCGTGCGGGCGGCGATCCGGCGCGGCTGGGTGTGGCCGATGAGGCCCTTGACGCCGCGGCCGAGCTCCAGGCAGATCTTGGGGATCTGGGTGGTCTTGCCGGAGCCGGTCTCACCGGCGACGATCACGACCTGGTGGTCGCGGATCGCCGCGAGGATCTCGTCCTTCTTCTGGCTGACCGGCAGCTGCTCGGGGTAGCTGACGGCCGGCACGGCCTCCCGGCGGGCCGCGACGCGCAGCTCGGCCGCGTCGGCGTCCGCCGCGATCTCGGCCAGGACGGCCGCACGGGCCTCGGGCTTGCGGATGCGGCGCGCCCCGTCGAGCCGGCGGCCCAGCCGCTGCGCGTCGCGCAGCATCAGCTCGGGCAGACGGGCGGCGAGGTCGGCGAAGGCGGCGGGGGCGGCAGGCTGCGTAGACATACGAAGTCCAGGATCGCACCACGCGCCGCGAAGCAGCGAACCTATTTAGGGGCTGTGGCGTCCCTGCGCCCCGGATGCGCGGGGCGGCGGCGCGGCGCGGGCGCGGTGGCCGCGGGGTGGGCGGGCGCAGGGAGGGGGGAATGGCGAAGGCCCCGATCCGGGGATCGGGGCCTTCTGGCTGTGGCTGGGGCCGGGGTCGAACCGGCGACCTTCCGCTTTTCAGGCGGACGCTCGTACCAACTGAGCTACCCAGCCACGTGATCACCGAGGTGATCACAGCGGTCCTGACGGGATTTGAACCCGCGGCCT
>NZ_JAIXMK010000228.1:0-4691 GCF_020328095.1 Streptomyces sichuanensis | reverse complement strand
GCGAGGGAGAACGGTCCAGCCACGCGGGCAGGACGGTTCGGAATTCCGCGTCGGCGCGTCGGACCGCGTGCCGAGGGCGGGAGAGCCGGGTAGAACCACGCGACCGGCCCGGGGATGACCATCGGAGGCAGCACGGGCGTGTCCTGCTTGTACTGTTTGTGAAGGGGAAGCAGCGCGGGCGTGATGTCGGTCTCCCAGAGGTCCAGTAGCACCGGCCCGAGGCCGTAAAGGCGGGGCCCTGCCTCCTCCTCGCCCTCGCCCGCCGGGCTCGGCGCCGTCGACTGTGCGCGGGCCGGTGTCACAGCGCAGGGCATTCATGGGTCCACCGCGTGAGCATCGACCACGCCGGCGCGTGGACGCCGGCGCTGGGCCCCCGCTACCGCGTCCCCGCGACCACCCACGCGCGGCCGATTCCCTCTGCCGGCGGGCACTGGCTGCGGAGGCATCCGGCTGAGAGGCGCTGGGGCGCTTCCCCGTGAACTCCCTTGTTTCAGTCCGATTTCATCGACCCGTGCACACTCACGGAGGGACGACCGGCGATTCACGAACTCACCACGGAAGGCCACATGTCTAGACACCTCAAGGTCCTCAGACGCGTCAGACGCCTCGCATCTGCCCCGATCCTCGCCCTGCTCATGCTCACCTCCGGCGTCGTCGCCACCGCCACCCCGGCGCAGGCCGCGGACTCCGACGTCTGGACCTTCACCAACACCGACGGCACCCTCAATGCGACGGGCAACAATGACGGAAACCAGATCTCCGTCACTCCCGACGGCACCAACTACCGCAACTGGCGCCTGATCAAGCTCGGCGCCCCCGGCACGTTCAACATCGCCAACACCTCCTCCGGGAAGTGCATCTACGCCACCCAGCCCGCCGTTCAGCAGTCCTGTGGCAAGGACGGTGAGCAGTGGAACTTCCGCCCCGTCGACGGAAAGCCCAACACGTTCGGCATAGTCCGCCGCGACGACCGCAACGGCACTGAGTGGTGCATGGACAACCGGGGCGGCCTCCACCTGTGGGGCATCCTCGCCCAGCCCAACATCTGCAACGGAAGCGCGAGCCAGGAGTGGACGGTTCCCGCGTCGAAGGCGGCCGAGGCGAGGCAGCTCGCCCTCGACTTCTACGCCAACCTGTGCTCCAAGAAGACCGCCACCTGCTCGTGGACACAGAAGTCCGAAGGACAGCCCGAGGTCCTGCCCCGTAAGCCGGCCTCGTCGGTCTGGTACAACGACACCAGCGGCAGCATGAAGCAGGTCTTCACCACGGTCTACCACTCCGGCTGGGCGCAGTCGTACTCCGCGGGCGTGTCGACCTCTGTCGGTGTCTCCACCCCGGTCCAGGCGATGATCTCCAGCCAGCTCACCGCGACGCAGACCTACCAGTCCGACGAGACCACGGTGAACGGCATCGCGATCGACGTCCCGGCCAAGAACTACGGATGGGTCGACTTCGCCGCCGTCGGCAAGAAGGTCACCGGCACGTGGACCTTCGACACCGACAACCAGCCGTGGACCGCCGACGCGACCGTGACCGTCCCCGTCATCAATTCGGCGGCCGGCTCCACGATGTACGTCGCCCGCACCAGCGCGACCCCGCCCGGCACCGTATCCGGCAGCACCGACGCCAAGCCTGCCGCCATCGCGAAAACCGCGAAGGCCACCGTGGACGTGCCCGCAGGCGGCAAGCTGATCGCCTACAAGGGTGGTGTCCAGGTCAACGCCGCCGACGGCAGCACGATAGCAACGGTGCAGCCCGGTACCGTCACGGACACCAACGGCACGAACCACAAGGTCAGTCTCGCGGTCGACGGCAACACCGTCACCCAGACCATCGAAGGCGTCACCGGCGACACCGTGACCGGCACGATCTCGCCCCCGACATTCTCCCTGGGCAGCGGCACCTCCGCGGCTGCGAAGCAGACCGTCAAGCTGATGACGTCGGCGAAGTCCTTGATGGCCGCTCCCGCTTCCAAGGACAGCGACGAACACGACAAGTGCATGGCCAAGAAAATCGGCGGCAGCATTGTCGTCAACGGTCTCGTGGGGGCCTTGGCCGGCCCCGAGGGAGTCGCCGTCGGCATGCTCAAAGGCGCGTTCGAGGGCATTGCCAAGGGGGTCATGGACTGCCCCAAGTGAGCTGACCACCTGAACGACCGTGTCCCCCTGCCTGTGATCGGCAGGGGGACACTGGGACTTTCGGTGCGCCTTGGTTGCCGGACTTCTTCGGCCGGAGGGCACCTTTCGAGGCGGGGGGTGGGTGCTCGCACAGGTCCTCCTCCGCCTCGCCCGGCACCGCATCGGCGTGCTCTTCGCGATGCTCCGCGACCGCACCTTCTACGCCTGGGCGACCATGGCCACCGACACCCGCGCGTTCCCGGGCTACGAGCAAGCACCGCCTTGTAGGCCCGTTGCCTCTGGGCCACCAGCTAGAGCACGAAGTAGTCGAAGTCGTCGTCGGAGCACAAGCCACCCTCAATCCGGCGCACCGCCCGTGCGCCGACATCGGGCTGCCGACCTGACGGTGGCGGCGTGCCGACACCGGTGCTGCGGGCAGGTTGCTGTGCCTGCCGGGCCGGCACACTCACCCCCGGCAACAGCAAGGAAGGTACGGAGCCGCCGTGACCACTCCGGGTCCTCGTACTCGTGGTACTCGTATTCAGCGGACTGTGAGCGCCTCGGCGACCGCCGTCTGCGAGGGGGCGAGTGCCGTGGCTCCGTCCTCGACGTCCCAGAGGGAGTTCTGCAGCAGCCGGCCCAGGGTCCAGCCCGTCGCACGGTCCCGGTCCAGGCCGAGGGTGTCGGTGAGCAGGTCGAAACGGCGGCGCACCACGCGCAGGGGCTCGCCCGAGGCTGCCACGGTCTCCCAGCGGCTGTCCAGGGCGGGCCACAGGTCGAAGCCGGGGTCTCCGGCGAGGGGTTCGGGGTCGATGGCGAGCCAGGGTTCGCGCTCCGCGGACAGGACGTTGTCGTAGTGGAGGTCCCAGTGCAGCATCCGGTCCCCCGGCTCGTCGGCCAGTTCGGCCACCGCCGAGGCCCAGGAGCGCAGCAGCCGCCGGTCGGCCGGGTCGGTCAGCGCGGTGACGGCAGCGGGCACCTGCTCCAGCATCTCGTGGGCGACGTCCCCGAGCCGGCGCAGCTCCGCGGGGGCCTGGACGGAGGTGAGGCGGGCCAGCAGGCCGGCGAGGAGGCCCATCGCGGTGTCGTCGTCCTCGACGGCGGCCAGCGTGCGGGAACCGTCCAGCCGTTCCAGCAGCATGGCGCTGCTGTCCGGATCGTGGTCGAGGAGCCGCATGACGCCGTCGCCGTTCCAGACGCGCAGGCCGGTCAGCGCGGCGGCGCTCTCCTCCCGGGGCATCTGGAGCTTCAGCACCGCGGGCGTCCCGTCCGGGTGCCGGACGGGCACCACCAGCGACGCCTCCCCGTGCCGTGCGTCGCCGTCCGGTGTGAGGTCCCAGCGCTCCAGCAGGCCGGCGGCCAGCAAGGGCAGGCCGGCGACCCACTCCTTCCCGTCCTCACCGCTGTTCCTGATGCAGGCCGCGACGAAGGCCGGCGGTACCTCGACTCCTGGGGGTGCACTCATGGGCGGACATCCTTCACGGGAAGGGGGTGTGTGCGGCAACCTACTGGGACTCCCGTGAAGGACTGGACGAATCCGGACACCGTCGTGCGCGAGCCGCGGTGGAGCAGCAACGTGCCGTAGGTGTCGTCGCCTTGGTCCGCGGCCGGTGTGTCAGAAGGCGGCGCGACCGTGGCGGGTGCCGCCGCCGTTCGTGGTGGTGAAGTAGAACTTCGTCCCGTTCTTCACGTCGGAGGCGACGACGTGGTACCCGCCGCCCTGCGGCACCCACGTCCAGGACGACTGGCACGAGCCGTGGGCGGCCCAGCAGACCGCCACCCACTGGCCGCCGCCGGAGTCGATGCGCAGGTTGATGTCGGCGCAGCGGGACGTGGTGGTGAACTCTCTGCTGTAGCCGTTCGCGGGCAGCGATATGCCCACGGAGCCGTCGTAGCAGGACGCCGCCGCTGTGGTGCCGCTCGTCTGCGCCGCCGAGGCGGTGGCCGGCAGCGCGACCGAGAGGGCCGCCGTCCCGGCGAGCACGAGGCCGAGTGCGCGGGTGGTGCGGGTCGTTCGACGGTTGCTCATGGAACCCCTCCTGCAAGGCCGGAATGTAGGCACGGCCAGGGTCCCCGGAGCCGTCGTCGCGGTCGACGTGATTCGGCGGGAGCCGAATGAGGGCCGTCGGCCCGCCGGCCCGTGCGGCCGGTCAGTGGCCGCGGCGGCGGTATTCCCGTGCCAGAACGCCGAGGGCGGCACGGGGAGGGGGCCCGGCCGCTCCGCGCAGGAGGGCGGTGCCCTTCGCCAGCGCGGCGTCGTTGGTGATCCCCTCCAGGGTGACGAACGCCCGGACGAACGCGCGGTGGGCGGGCGGGGCCAGCCGCGGCAGCGGGCGGCTGGCGAGGAGGTCCTGGCGGCTCTGCGTGAGAAGTCCCGTGAGGAGGGCGCGGGTCGCCGGGCCGTCGAGGCCCCGTTCGAGGTCGGTGCGGGAGACCCCGTACTGCTGGAGCGTCTCCTCGGGGAGGGTCAGGCGGCCGTGGCCGAGGTCCTCGGCCAGGTCGTTGACGAAGTCCAGTCGCTGGCTGCCGTCGATGTAGGACCGGCACAGCGCACGGCTTTCCCCGGGGTCCGCG
>NZ_JAIXMK010000227.1:0-4877 GCF_020328095.1 Streptomyces sichuanensis | reverse complement strand
CGCCGGCGCGGACGGCCGCACGCCGCCCGGCGAGGAGGTCCCGGACGCGCGCAGCGAGGAGTCGGCCGCCCCGCCCGCCACGATGCCCCCGGTGCCCGCCGGCCGGCACCCGGACGCGGTGATGACCACGGTCATGACCCCGGTCGTCACCGCGGGCGCCGTGCCCCGGCCCCCCGCCGCCCCGCCGCGCGGGCCGGCGGCCGGGCAGTCCTGGGCGCAGAAGCTCATGTCCGGTGGCAACCGGCGCAATCTCCTCGCGGCGGGCGCCGGCGCCCTGCTCGCGGCCGTCCTCGGCACCGTCGTCACCCTCGGCGCCACCACGGGCGGTACGGACGGCCCGTCGTCGGACACGGTGCGGCCGGGCCAGACCGCCTCCCAGCAGGACGGCGACGGCGGGCTGAGCGCCGACGAGCCGGCCGCCGGGGAGCCCGGCGCCCCGCAGGTGCAGGACCGGCCGGGCCGCCCCGGCCGGACCTCCGGCCCGAGCGGCTCGGCCCCCGGCACCCCCGGCCCCTCCGGCAGCCCCTCGCCGTCCGGATCGCCGGGCGGCGACCCGGCGCCCCGGCCCCCGACGGTCCCGGGCCGGCCCTCGCAGAGCCCCAGCCGCTCGCCGGGCGGGGAGTCCCCGAAGCCGACGCCGACGCAGCCCACGCCGGACAGGACGACGAAGCCCGCCGACCCGCCGACGACCCCGCCCCAGCCCACCGCCGGCGGCACGTCCAACGCGGCCAGCGGACCGGCGACGGGCCAGCCCACCGCCGGCAGCCCGGGCGGCACCCCGGTCGCCTAGCACCGGCCGGCCCGCACCACGCGCGAGGGCCCGTACGCCACCGGCGTACGGGCCCTCGCGCGAGCAGGGGGCGGGTCAGAACAGCCGCAGCTTGTCGTCCTCGATGCCGCGCAGCGCGTCGTAGTCCAGGACGACGCAGCCGATGCCGCGGTCCGTGGCGAGCACCCGCGCCTGGGGCTTGATCTCCTGGGCGGCGAAGATGCCGCGCACGGGCGCGAGGTGCGGGTCGCGGTTGAGCAGCTCCAGGTAGCGCGTGAGCTGCTCCACGCCGTCGATCTCGCCGCGCCGCTTGAGCTCCACGGCCACCGTCGCGCCGTCGGCGTCACGGCAGAGGATGTCCACCGGGCCGATCGCCGTCGGGTACTCGCGGCGGATGAGGGTGTAGCCCTCGCCGAGGGTCTCGATGCGGTCCGCGAGCAGCTCCTGCAGGTGCGCCTCGACGCCGTCCTTGATCAGGCCGGGGTCGACGCCGAGCTCGTGCGAGGAGTCGTGCAGCACCTCTTCCATGGTGATGATGAGCTTCTCGCCCGCCTTGTTGATCACCGTCCACACGGCGACGCCGTCCTGGTCCTCCTCCTTGAGGGTGCACGGCGGAGACATCCAGTTCAGGGGCTTGTAGGCCCGGTCGTCCGCGTGGATGCTGACGCTGCCGTCCGCCTTGACCAGGATCAGACGGGGGGCGGAGGGCAGGTGGGCGGTGAGCCGGCCCGCGTAATCCACGGAGCAACGGGCGATGACGAGACGCATGGTGAGCCACGCTACTCGACTCCTGCCACTTCACGCGATTCGCCCGGGAAGGGCCCTGCGGGCTTTGGCCAGTTGTCGGTGTTCTCCTGGTGGGGCAGCAGTGGCCGGATTACCGTTGAAGCGGGCGGTCGCCGTACGGGCACAGGGCGTCGTCGTCCGCTCGCCCATCCCTGAGACCCCGCTCGCGGGGTCGCGAGAGGAGAACCCATGTCGCTCGACGTCTCACCGGCCCTCCTCGAACAGGCCGAGCGAGGCGAGGTCGACGAAGCCGATTTCGTCGACTGCGTCCGGACCTCCCTGCCCTACGCGTGGGAGATGATCAGCTCTCTGGTGGACCGGCTCCAGGTCGAAGGCGGGGAGTTCGCCGACAACCGGACGCCGCCGCCGGACGAGCAGGCGCGCGGTCAGCTGCTGCGCGCCCTGGCGAGTGACGCGATCCGCGGTGCGCTGCAGCGGCACTTCGGTGTCCGGCTGGCGTTCCAGAATTGCCACCGGGTGGCGGTCTTCCCCGTCGACCGCTCGGTGGACGAGCGTCTGGCCCGCTTCACCTCGGTGCGGGGCCAGCTGCTGAACCAGTCACCGGAGCTGCGTGACTGCTGATGCCGTTCGTGCTGCCGCTCCGGGACCGGGGGAGGTGCGCAGAGAGCGGGGGCGGCAGCTCCGCCCGGAGACGGGGGCACGGGAGACGGGGGTACGGGGGACGAAGGACGTGGGGCAGGGGGGTCAGCCGAGCAGGGGCAGCACGTCCGAGCCGAGCCGGCGCAGGTTCTCCTCGGTGGCCGCGAGGTCGCCCGAGCCCTCGGCGAGCAGGGCGAAGCGGTGGATGCCCGTGCGTTCGGCGGTGGCCGACAGCCGGTCCGCGCACAGCCGGGGCGGGCCGACGGGATGCAGCTCGCACAGCAGCTCCGTGTACGCGAGGGGGTCGCGCATCCGGCGGGCCCTTCCGTCGACCGTCACATGCGCCGTGAGCCCGTGGTGGAACCACCCCGGCATCGCCTTCAGCAGCGTCTCCGCCGCCTCGGGGCGCCGGTCCCCGATCTGCACGACGCCCGCCGCCACATGACCGGCGGCCGCCACCGCCTCCGGTGAACTCCCGCCCTCCAGGGCGCACTTGCGCCACAGGGCCACCATCTCCGCCTTCTCCTCGTCCGTGCTGTGCATGCCGAGCAGCATCGGCAGCCCGTGGGCCGCCGCCAGCCGTACGCTCGCGGGCGAGGTGCACGCGACGACCACGCCGGGGCCGGGGTCCTCCAACGGGTCGTCGGGGCGCGGGACGACCGGCACCTCCCGGAAGGCGAACCGCTCGCCGGCGCTGCCGACCCGGGGTTCCCGCAGCCACCGCATCAGCAATTCGAGCGACTCGGGGAACCCCTCTTCGTACGCCCCGAGGCCGGAGTTGAACACCTCCAGGTCGACCCACGGCCCGCCCCGGCCCACCCCCAGGGTGAACCTCCCGCCCGAGGTCAGGTGCAGCAGGGCCGCCTGCTCGCCCAGCGCCACCGGGTGCGTGGTGGGCAGCACGCTCACGGCCGTACCGACCCCGATGGTGCGGGTGCGGCCGAGCAGCAGAGCCGCCAGGGTCACCGCGGACGGGCACACGCCGTACGGTACGAAGTGGTGTTCCGCCAGCCAGACGGCGTCCAGCCCCGCCTCCTCGGCGACCTCCGCCGACCGGACGGCTCTGTACAACGCCTCCTCGTGGCCCTGGCCCGGGAATTGGGCGGCCAGGACAAACGCTCCAACGCGCATCGCTCTTGTTCCTCCTAGCGACCGACGCGGCACCCCCCTGGAGGCAATAACGGCTGACACGTGCCAAAGGTACGGCCGAGCGTGAAGTTTTCATGATGATCGGTGCGCAGGCGCCATAGGCCCGTGCGGACGGCGGATCGTGGGTACGGCCGTGCCGCGTAGGCTGGTCCGCGACCCGTAGCCCCAGACCTCCCGAGGTGCCCCGTGTCCCCGCGCCGAAACCGCCCGCGAGGCGGCGACGACAAACACGCCCCCCTCCCGCGCGACGAGAGCGGCGAACGGTACGGCCTGGAGCGCACGGAGAGCTGGCAGGGCGAGGACTGGGCCGTGCGCATGATCGGCGGCGGTGCCGCCGCGAAGCACTACCGCTGCCCCGGCTGCGACCAGGAGATCCCGCCGGGCGTCCCGCACGTCGTCGCCTGGCCGCGGCACGGCGCCGGCGTCGACGACCGGCGGCACTGGCACAAGTCCTGCTGGAACGCGAAGGACCGCCGGAGCGCGCGGCTCCAGCGGTCCCGTAACGCGCCGCGGTACTGACCGGCGGCCGCCCGGCTAGGCGTCCCGCTTGACCAGCGAGGCGTACGCGCCGCCCAGGGCCCCGGCCGCGACGCCGATCATGATCCACAGCGGGGTCCAGCCGCTCGGTCCCGAGACCGGGTCGGCGGAGGTGCCGTAGAACGCCGCCAGCTGGTTGGGGATCGAGTACTCGAAGAACGCCTGGCGGATGTCGCTGAGCGCGTCCGTCGCCATGAACATCGCCAGGACCAGCGGGAGCAGCACCACGCCCAGCATGACGGTGATGGCCCCGGCGGAGTGCCGCAGCAGGGTGCCCACGGCGAGGGCCACCAGGCCCAGGGTGGCGGTGTACAGGCTCACGCCCACCGTCGCCCGGAGCCACGCCTCGGCCGACGGATCGAAGGAGGACTGGTCCTCCAGCAGCGTCCAGCCGGCCATCGACACGAGCACGGTGCAGAGCAGCATGATCGTGAACGTCAGCAGGAAGAAGACGACCGCCTTGGCCGCCAGCACGCGCCCGCGGTTCGGGCAGGCGGTCAGGGTCGTGCGGATCAGGCCCGTGCCGTACTCGGACGAGATCGTCAGCACCCCGAGGGTGATCACGCAGATGATGCCGAGCAGGAGACCGAAGAAGCCGACGAAGAGCGGCGAGCCCTCGTGCATCTCGTTGCCCGTGCTGTCGAAGCCCACGGCGACCAGCAGGCCGATGCCGACGACGAGCAGCACCATGACGCCCAGCGTCCACACCGTCGACCGGACCGAACGGATCTTGGTCCACTCGGAGAGCAGGGCGTCGGCGAGCGTGGCCCGGCGGATCGGGATGGGCGAGACGTAGCCGCCGCCGGGCGCCTGCCCGGGCCAGTAGCCGGCCTGCGGGCCCGGCGCCTGCGGGGCGTGGTGGGAGTGCGGGGCCTGGTGGGCGTAGGCGGGGGCGCCCGCGGGCGGCTGGGGCGCCTGCTGCGGCGCGTGCTGCGGGGGCGCGGGGTGCTGGGGGGTGGTCATCGGGCGTCCTCGCTGTCGCGCTTGGTCAGGTCGGCCGGGGCGCTGTGCGGCGCGGGGGCGGCCGGCGGGGGAG
>NZ_JAIXMK010000226.1:0-5364 GCF_020328095.1 Streptomyces sichuanensis | reverse complement strand
CGCGGCGCCCGCGCCGGGGCCGTACGCCCCGCAGGCCCACCCGGGTGCCCTGCCGCCCGTCACGGGCCCCGAGGGCGCCGCGGATCCCGGCGCCTACCCCTACGCGCCCCAGCCGGGCGCGGCGGGCGCGCCCGTCGACCCCCGCGCCGGCGGGTGGCCGAGTGTGACGCCCGAGCAGCGGCAGCGGTCGGTGCACGGCGCGCCGCTGGGCTTCACGGCCGCGGTGGAGCTGTCCTCGGAGCGGCTGCTCAAGGGCAAGCCCAAGCCGAAGAAGCAGAGCCCCGCGAACCGGTTCAAGTTCGGCGGCAAGAAGGAGGAGGCCGAGCGGCAGCGCAAGCTGGAGCTCATCCGCACACCCGTCCTCTCCTGCTACCGCATCGCGGTCATCAGCCTCAAGGGCGGCGTCGGCAAGACGACGACCACCACCGCCCTGGGCGCGACGCTCGCCACCGAACGCCAGGACAAGATCCTCGCGATCGACGCCAACCCGGACGCCGGCACGCTCGGCCGCCGGGTGCGCCGCGAGACCGGGGCGACGATCCGGGACCTCGTCCAGGCGATCCCGCACCTCAACAGCTACATGGACATCCGCCGTTACACCTCGCAGGCGCCCTCCGGACTGGAGATCATCGCCAACGACGTGGACCCGGCGGTCTCCACCACGTTCAACGACGAGGACTACCGGCGCGCCATAGACGTGCTCGGCAAGCAGTACCCGATCATCCTCACCGACTCGGGCACCGGCCTCCTCTACAGCGCGATGCGCGGGGTGCTCGACCTCGCCGACCAGCTGATCATCATCTCCACGCCGTCCGTGGACGGCGCGAGCAGCGCCAGCACCACGCTGGACTGGCTCGCCGCGCACGGTTACGGCGAGCTGGTCTCGCGCAGCATCACGGTCATCTCGGGCGTCCGCGAGACCGGCAAGATGATCAAGGTCGAGGACATCGTGTCGCACTTCGAGACCCGCTGCCGCGGCGTCGTCGTCGTGCCGTTCGACGAGCACCTGGCGGCGGGCGCGGAGGTCGACCTCGACATGATGCGGCCGAAGACCCGCGAGGCGTACTTCCACCTGTCCGCCATGGTGGCCGAGGACTTCGTCCGGGCCCAGCAGCAACAGGGCCTGTACGCGGCGCCGCACCAGGCACCCCCGGTGCCGGGCGGCTACGCGCCGGCGCCCGCGCCCGAGGCGGCGTACAACCCCTACGGTGCCGGCCAGCCGGGCCCGTACCCCGCGCAGGACGGCTGGGCCATGCCGCCCCAGCAGTAACGGCCTACGACGGAAGGGCCCCGGGCGCGCTCCTCGCGCCCGGGGCCCTTCGTCGTCTTCGTGCGGAACGTCGTCCGCAGGTCGTCAGCCGGCGACCACGGCCGCCTCGTGCGCCGCCACCAGCTCGCGGGCCCGCTTCACGTCGTCCGCCATGCAGGCCAGCAACGCCTCGATGGACTCGAACTTCTCCATGCCGCGCAGGTACGCCAGGAAGTCCACGGCCGCGTGCAGGCCGTACAGGTCCAGGCCGACGCGGTCGATGGCGTACGCCTCCACCGTCCGCTCGGTCGCGTCGAACTGCACGTTCGTGCCGACCGAGATGGCCGCCGGCATGGCCTCGCCGCCGACGGTCAGCCAGCCGGCGTAGACGCCGTCCGCCGGGATCGCCGTGTGGGGCAAGGTCTCCACGTTGGCGGTCGGGAAGCCCAGCTCCCGGCCGCGCTGCGCGCCGCGCACGACGACGCCCTCGACGCGGTGCGGGCGGCCGAGGATCTCCATGGCACCCGCCATGTCGCCCTCGGCGACCAGGCGCCGGGCCAGGGTCGAGGAGAACGGCAGCCCGCCGCCCGCCTCGCCCGTCACCTGCAGGTCGATGGTCTCGACCGCGTAGTCGTACGTGCCGCCGAGCTCCTTGAGGTACTCCACGGTGCCGGCCGCGCGGTGGCCGAAGCGGAAGTTGGGGCCCTCCACGACCAGCTTGGCGTGCAGCTTGTCGACCAGGACCTTCACCACGAAGTCGGCGGCCGACAGCTGCGAGAACTCCGCCGTGAACGGCAGGATCAGCACCGCGTCCACGCCCAGCTCGGCCATCAGCTCCGCACGCCGGTGGTGCGGCGCGAGCAGCGGCGGGTGGCTGCCGGGCCGGATCACCTCACGGGGATGCGGGTCGAACGTCACGACGACCGCGGGGACGCCGAGCTCACGGGCCCGGTCCACCGTACGACCGATGATCAGCTGATGCCCGCGGTGCACGCCGTCGTACGAGCCGATGGTGACGACGCTGCGCCCCCAGTCCTGGGGGATGTCCTCCAAGCCACGCCAGCGCTGCACTGTGCCCGCTCCTCGCCCGAACCCGAACCTTTGTCTGTCTGATGACGCAGGTCTAAGAGTGCCATGCCGGTTGGCGGCGCTCCGCATCGGCCGGTGAGCCGACGGTCACACCCGCGGGGTCGGAGGCGTCCGACGCGTCGTCCCCGCCCCCGCCGCCGCCCTTCTCGCGTCCCGCGGTGAGCCGGATGCGCGCGCTCGGGCCCACCACCACGGCCCACTGCGCCGGGGCCGACTTCAGCCAGCCGCGGACCTGGGCGCCGAAGAACGGGACCTCGCGGGCGAGCTGCGTCAGCCGGCGGTCGAAGCAGGCGGCGCCCTCGGGCGTACGGGCCATCAGCAGGCCGGTGCGGTGGACCAGGTCGCGCGTGCGGGCCTCCGAGCGGTCGGCGGCCCCGGCGGCCACGGCCCGCAGCAGTGCGTCGAGGACGGTGACGTCCCGCTCGTACGGCCCGTACTCCTCCCGTTCCATCAGCACCTCCAGCAACTCCTGGCGCAGCGGGCGGGACAGTGGCGTGCCGGAACCGGCGAGCACGGGCGCGAGCGCGCGCCGGACGTGCGGGGGGCAGGTGCGCACCAGGTCCACGACGAGAGGGAAGATCACGGCCCGGGCGGGCGGGCCGTCCTCCAGGCGCCGGTGGACGAAGGCCGCCGCGTTCTGGGCGCCCTCCGGGCGGTGCTCGACGTGCTCCCGTACGAGCGAGGCGATGCGGCGGGCGAGGGTGGCCGGCGAGGACACCTCGGCGAGCGTG
The DNA here is from genome assembly GCF_020328095.1 of Streptomyces sichuanensis. Lineage (NCBI taxonomy): Bacteria > Bacillati > Actinomycetota > Actinomycetes > Kitasatosporales > Streptomycetaceae > Streptomyces > Streptomyces sichuanensis. Next base: position 2,295 of record NZ_JAIXMK010000226.1, on the reverse strand, counting down.
CGCAGGACGTCGGCGGGCCGCTCCCCGGGCTCGTACAGCCGGGCCTGGAAGGCGCCGAGCACGAGGTCGGGGTGGCTGGTCAGGGCGGGCGCGAGGACGTCGGGCGGCAGGTGCGGGTCGCCCGCGGAGAAGCGGGCGAGGGCCTGGGGCAGGTGCTTGGCGCGGGTGTCGGCGTCGCGCACGAGGAGGGCCAGGGCGGTGCCGTGCAGGGCGCCCTCGGCGGGGCGGCCGAGCAGGGCGAGGGCCGAGAAGCGCAGCAGTTCCCGGTCGGCCTCGGTGGTGACGTGGGGCGCCGTCCGCAGCCCGTACGCGGCGGCCGCCACGTGCCGCTCGACGCGGTCGTCGTGGGCCCAGCGGTCCACGGCCCGGCAGAGCGCGGAGGGCTCGTCCTCGGCGAGGGCGGTGAGCAGTTCGTCGGCGCGCGGATGGCCGGCCTCCACGAGGGCCTCGGCGAGGTCGTCGATGGCCCGGCGGCGGTGGGTGTGCAGCAGGGCCTGGGCGACGGTGGCGACGGTGGGCCGTACGTGGCCGCCGAGGTTCATGGTCTGCAGGGCCCGCTCGTCGGTGAACCAGCGGCACAGGAGGGGCTGTGCGTCACACGTGTGCTCGATGAGGAGGGCCGACGTGGCGGTCAGGAACCGGTCGGCGGGGTGGACGTGCTTCTGCGGCCCGTCCGTCGCGCCCGCCGTTCCGGACGGCCGGCCGCCCCCGCGGGCGGGCCCCGGCACCCGGGCACCCCCGGCGTCGCCCTGCCCGCGACGCCCGCGACCGGGCCCCGCGCCGACGGGCCCGCCGGCCTCGTCCCAGCCGTCGCCGCCGTACGCCCGGCCCGGAACGGCGTCGCCCGCTGCGCCCCGTACGCCCCGGCTTCCGCGCGCCTGACCCGGCACGGTCCCACGGCCCCCGGGCCCCTCGCCGGCACCGTCCCGTGCGCCCCCGCTCCCCCGGGTCTGGCCGGGCACGCCGCCGCGCCCGGCACGCTCTCCCGCGTCGTCCTCTGCCGCGCCGCTCCTCCGGGTCCGACCGGGCACCGCCCCACGGCCCCGGGCGTCCTCGTCCGCTCCGTCGCTCCCGCGGGCCCGGCCCGGCCCGGTGCCGTACCCGGCGCGCTCCGCCGAGTCGTCCCCTGCCGCACCGCCCCCACGGGTCCGACGAGGCCCGGCGCCCTCGTCAGCCCCGGCCCACTCCTCCGACGCGCTCCCCGCGTCCTCCGGGGCACCCGCGCTCCCGCGCGTCTGCCCCGGCACGCTGCCGCGCCCGGTGCCCTCCCCCGGGCCGTCCTCTGCCGCGCCGTTCCTGCGGGTCCGACCGGGCACCGCCCCGTCGCCCCCGGCACACTCCGCAGCCGACGCGCTCCCCCGTACGCCCTCGCTCCCGCGCGGCCCCCCGGGCGCGGTCCCGTGCGCGTCCTCCGAGTCGCCACTCCCGGGCGTCTGCCCCGGCACGCCCCCCTGGCGTCCGGCGTGACCCGGCGTCGCGTCGGTGGGGTGCTCCGGCTGCCCCGCGGCGCCCGTCCCCGGGCGGTCCTGCTCCGCCGTCTCCGGCCGCGCGTGCCCCGGACCGGGCACGCGGTGCCCGCCGGTGTCCGGGCGGCCCGGGACCCGGGCGTCCGCACCCTCCTCGGGGGGTGTCGCGTCGTGCGCCTCGGTGACCTCGCCCGTACCGGCCGTTGCGGGGGCGTCGTCCTCCTCGGACGCCGGGCCCGCCTCCAGGGCGGCGGTGGCGGCCTCCTGGGCCGCGCCCGGCGGGGGGCTGTCGGCGGGGATGAGGATCCTGAGCAGTTCCAGCCGGTCGGCCAGGCCCAGCGGCAGGCGGAGCCAGAACCAGGGGCCGAACTCGGCGAGGCCGCCCAGCGCGCGGGAGTCGGCGCTGTCGAAGCCGCCCGCGGCCACCGAACGGGCCGTGACGCGCTCGGCCAGCAGCCGCAGCACGCCCAGGTAGGGCGTGGCGTCGGGCACCCGCAGCAGGGCCTCGCCGAGCAGGTGGGCGGCCCACCAGGAGGGGTCGCCGGCACAGCGGCCGCCGTCCGCCTCCGTGCCCCCGTCGCCCTTCGCGGTGCCCTTGGCCTGCCTCGCGTCCTCGGCGGCCCTGGCGGCTTCCGCGCGCAGCGCGAGCGTCTCCACGGCGTGGACCAGCGCGCTCAGGCGCCGGGAGAGCTCGATGGGGCCCGCGCGGCGCGCGAGCAGGAGCAGCGCCTGCAGGACGGGCCCGATGCGGTGCCGTGGCACGGGCAGGGGCCGGGGCGGCTCCTGCGCCGCCGCACCGCGCTTGCGGCGGCGGGTGCCCGAGCGGGCC
>NZ_JAIXMK010000225.1:0-4815 GCF_020328095.1 Streptomyces sichuanensis | reverse complement strand
CACCGCCACCAGCGCCAGCGGCCCGTCCGCCGCCGCGCCGAGCGCCTCGCGCAGCGCGCCGCGCGCCGCCTCCTGCCCGGCCGGCCGGGCCGTCAGCAGCTCCCGCAGCAGCTCCCCGAGCTCCGCCCCGGCCCGCGCCTCCGCCGCCAGCAGCGCACCGATGCGGGCCGCGCTCTCCATCGCCTGCGCGAGGCGCGGATCGGCGAAGGGCACGCTCAGGTCCAGCCCGGCCAGGTGCTCGTCGTCCAGCAGCCACACATAGCCGTGCACCACGCCGCGGTGGCGCACGGGCAGGCAGATGCGGCCCTTGAACACGCCCGCCGCCGGGTCCGGCGGGATGCGCAGCGGCGCCTGGGCCCGGGCGATGCCGAACGCCTCGAACCACGCCCGCACCGCCGCCGTCGACCGCCGCTGCAGGATCGACCGCGTGCGGACCGGGTCCATCATCAGGTCGAGATCGTCGTCGCCGCCGTGGGCGCCGAACGCGATCAGACCGAAGTCCCGGTCCTCCAGGGTCGCGGGAGCGCCGAGCGCCGCCGAGATCTCGTCCACGAGCTGCTGGTACTCGCCACGCATGCGCGCCGTGCTCCCTTCTGTATCCGTCGGACCTCATTGTCATACATCTGTCTGAGATCCCGGCCACCGATGCGTGACAGCTGTCGATGGGCAGCGCGGTGGCGTGAACCCTACGTTTCACGTTGAGTTACTTATGCCGTCATCCCAGGTGGAGCGGCCGTCATCGTGGAGGTGCCCCGTGCTGGGTCCCGTGATCCTCGCTGCGTCGCGCAGCGACAAAATGCGGCGTTTCGTGTCGGCTGCCCCGGGCACCAAGCAGGTCGTCGCCCGCTTCATCGCGGGCGAGACCGTCGACCAGGTCATCCCGATCGTCGAGGACGCCTCGGCCAAGGGCCTTGAGGTCACCCTGGACGTCGTGGGCGAGGACATCACCACGGTCGAGCAGTCGTACGCCGCGCGCGACGCCTACCTGGAGCTGATCGACCGCCTCAAGGAGCTGGGCCTGGGCGCCCGCGCCGAGATGTCGGTCAAGCTGTCCATGTTCGGCCAGGCCCTGGAGGGGGGCCACGAGCTGGCGCTCGCCAACGTCCGCCCGGTCGTCGAGGCCGCCGCCGCCATCGGCACGACGGTCACGCTGGACGCCGAGGACCACACCACCCTCGACTCGATGTTCGCCATCCACGAGGAGCTGCGGAAGGACTTCCCGCAGACCGGTTGCGTCATCCAGGCGTACCTCTTCCGCACCGAGGACGACGCCCACAGGCTCGCCGCGGCCGGCAGCCGTGTGCGTATCGTGAAGGGTGCGTACAAGGAGCCTGCCTCCGTCGCGTACCAGGACAAGGCCGAGATCGACAAGGCGTTCGTCCGCATCATCAAGATCCTGATGGCGGGCGACGGCTACCCGATGATCGGATCGCACGACCCGCGTCTGATCGCCATCACACAGGAGCTGGCCCGGCAGGCGGGCCGGAAGCTGGACGAGTACGAGTTCCAGATGCTGTACGGCATCCGCAGTGACGAGCACGTCCGCCTGGCCGCCGAGGGCCACCGGATGCGCGTCTACACGGCGTTCGGCACCGACTGGTACGGCTACTTCATGCGCCGCCTGGCCGAGAAGCCGGCGAACCTGCTGTTCTTCGCCCGCTCCATCCTCACCACGGGCTGAGCCCCCGAACCCCCTCGAAGCCCCGAAGGAGACACGGAACCCATGGACGCTGTGACCCAGGTCCCCGCCCCGGTCAACGAGCCGGTGCACAGCTACGCCCCCGGCTCGCCCGAGCGTGCCCGCCTTGAGGCCAAGCTCAAGGAGCTGGCGGCCAACCCCATCGACCTGCCGATGACCATCAACGGCGAGAAGCGGATGGGCGGTGGCGAGCCCTTCAAGGTCGTCCAGCCGCACAACCACGCCGCCGTCCTCGGCACCTTCCACCACGCCACGCAGGCCGACGCCCAGGACGCGATCGACGCCGCGCTCGCCGCCGCCCCGGCCTGGCGTGCGATGTCCTTCGACGACCGCGCCGCGATCATCCTGCGCGCCGCCGAGCTGCTGGCCGGCCCCTGGCGCGAGACGCTGGCCGCCTCCACCATGCTCGGCCAGTCGAAGACCGCCCAGCAGGCCGAGATCGACACCCCCTGCGAGCTCGTCGACTTCTGGCGCTTCAACGTGCACTTCGCGCGCCAGATCCTCGCCGAGCAGCCGGTCGCCAACTCCGCCGGCGTGTGGAACCGCAGCGACCACCGCCCGCTGGAGGGCTTCGTCTACGCGATCACGCCGTTCAACTTCACGGCCATCGCCGGCAACCTGCCGACCGCCCCCGCCCTCATGGGCAACGTGGTCGTCTGGAAGCCGTCCCCGACGCAGACCCACTCCGCCGTGCTGCTCATGCAGCTGCTGGAGGAGGCCGGCCTGCCCAAGGGCGTCATCAACCTGGTGACCGGCGACGGCATCGCCGTCTCCGAGGTGGCCCTGAACCACCCCGAGCTGGCCGGCATCCACTTCACCGGCTCGACCAAGACCTTCCAGTACCTGTGGAAGACGGTCGGCAACAACATCGAGAAGTACAAGTCCTACCCGCGCCTGGTCGGCGAGACCGGCGGCAAGGACTTCGTCGTCGCCCACCCCAGCGCCGACCGCGCCGTCCTGAAGACCGCGCTGACCCGCGGTTCCTTCGAGTTCCAGGGCCAGAAGTGCTCGGCCTCCTCCCGCGCCTACATCCCCCGCTCCATCTGGGAGGACGGCTTCAAGGAGGAGTTCGCGGCCGAGGTCGACGGCATCACCATGGGTGACGTCACCGACCTGTCGCACTTCATCGGCGCCGTCATCGACGACCGCTCGTTCGCCAAGAACAAGGCCGCGATCGACCGTGCCAAGTCCGACCCGACCTGCACGATCGTCGCGGGCGGCACGTACGACGACTCCGTGGGCTACTTCGTCCGCCCGACCGTCATCGAGTGCAGCGACCCGGAGAACGAGGTCTTCACGACCGAGTACTTCGGCCCGATCCTCGCCGTCCACGTCTACGAGGACGCCGACTTCGACGCGATGCTGGCCCAGATGGAGTCCGTCTCGGCGTACGCCCTGACCGGCTCGATCATCGCCGGCGACCGTTACGCGGCCGCCGACGCGATGGAGAAGCTCCGCTTCGCCGCGGGCAACTTCTACATCAACGACAAGTCGACCGGCGCCGTCGTCGGCCAGCAGCCCTTCGGCGGCGGCCGCGCCTCGGGCACCAACGACAAGGCCGGTGCCGCGAGCAACCTGCAGCGTTGGGTGTCGACCCGCTCCATCAAGGAGACCCTGGTCCCGCCGACCGACTACACCTACCCGCACATGGGCTGACCTGCCCTTCCGCGAGTTCCGCCCCCGCCCGGCCCCCACGCCGGGCGGGGGCGGCGGTATATGCGGCACGGGCTTCGGGCCCGTACGGGAGGCCCGGCGGCCCGTACGGGTCGTGCGTCGCCGGGCCCCGCCCTCAGCTCCATCCCGCGACGATCAGGCCCAGCCCCAGGGCGAAACCGGTGCCCAGCAGCGCCAGGTACAGCGGGTACAGGCGGCGCAGGCGCCGTCCCACCGCGCCGAGCGCCGCGAACGCGACCCCCACGCCCACCGTGCGTACGGAGCGGGCGCCCGCCGCCGACGCGGCGAACTCACCGGCCGGCACCCCGGCCCGGCCCGCCCCGGCCGCGTACACCTTGAAGGGCACGCCGTTCCACGGCTGGCGCCGCACGGCGTCCGCCCCCTCCACCGTGAGCTGACGCACGGCCTCCGCATGCATCCGCCCCGTGGTGAGCGGGGCCGGCAGGTGGGCGCCGGAGGCGGCCAGGTGCAGGGCGAGGAGCCCGCCCGCGAGCGTGCCCGCCAGGGCGGCGAGCGAGAGCCGCAGCACCGGACGCGGGGCCGCGGCGCAGGCGACGGCCAGGAACAGCTCCGGCATCAGCGGCCAGCTCAGCGCCTCCGCCGCCGCCCAGGCGAAGGCGAGCGGAACGCCCCACCGCCCCGTGACGACCCGCGCGATGCGGCGCCGCAGCGCCGAGTCCCGCTCGGGCAGGGCCGCCGCTTCGGCCGCCAGCTCCGCGACGGCCGTACGGGCCCGCTCGGGGGAGACCGGGCCGTACAGCGGCTGCCCGATCCGCACGCGGACGGGGGCGGGCCGCAGCCGGCCGTTCTTCGGCAGCAGCCGGTCCGTACCGGCGATCCCCACCGGCACCACGGGCACGTGGGCCCGCTCCGCGAGGAGCAGTGCGCCCCGGTGGAACTCCCCGAGCCCGCCGTCCCGTCCGCGCGTGCCCTCGGGGAAGAGCACCACGGCCCGCCCCGCCCGCGCGGCGTCGGCCTGCAGGAGCAGGTCGCCGAGGCCGCCGCCGGTGCGCCGGACGGGGAACCCGGCGGCGAGCCGGCGGCAGATCCGCCGCCGCCAGGGCGTGGCGAACCAGTAGTCGGCGGCGGCGCCGATCAGCGGCGCGTGGCGCGCGTCGAGCGCGGCGAGCAGGGCGGCGGTGTCGGCGTGCGAGGAGTGGTTGGCGACGACGACGCATCCCCCACGCGGCAGCCGCCCCTGCCGGGAGATCCCACCGGAACAGCTCAGCACCACCATCCAGAGCACCCGCCGCAGCCACGCACCGGCGACGGCGGTGGCCGGGCGTCGACCCGAAGCACATGCCGGGGCGGCACTCGGCTCAGCGCCCAGGGGCCGGGCAGCCGGCGAGCCGACGCCGGCCGTGCCGCCGACGCGGCGGACGGCACGCGTGAGCCGTGCCGTGCGACCGACGACGGCGCGCGCGACGCCGGCGCCCGGCCGT
>NZ_JAIXMK010000224.1:0-678 GCF_020328095.1 Streptomyces sichuanensis | reverse complement strand
ACGGCGGTGGCCGGGCGTCGACCCGAAGCACATGCCGGGGCGGCACTCGGCTCAGCGCCCAGGGGCCGGGCAGCCGGCGAGCCGACGCCGGCCGTGCCGCCGACGCGGCGGACGGCACGCGTGAGCCGTGCCGTGCGACCGACGACGGCGCGCGCGACGCCGGCGCCCGGCCGTGCGGCGCGATCCGTGCCGGTGGGTCGTGCCGTCGGGGAGCTGGTGTGGCCGGTGGGTTGTGTGGTGCGGCCGGTGGTCAGCGGGGCGGTGGTGGGGCGTGCGGCGTGCGTGTCCGCTTCCGCGGCGCGATCCGTGCCGGTGGGTCGTGCCGTCGGGGAGCTGGTGTGGCCGGTGGGTTGTGTGGTGCGGCCGGTGGTCAGCGGGGCGGTGGTGGGGCGTGCGGCGTGCGTGTCCGCTTCCGCGGCGCGATCCGTGCCGGTGGGCTGTGCCGTCGGGGAGCCGGTGCGGCCGGGGGAGGGTGCGGTGTCGGCGTCCGGCACTGCCGTCGGCGGCGTGGCTCCCCGTGTGCCGGGGATTCGCCGGGAGGGGCGGCGGTCGGTGTCCCGGCCGGGGGTGCCGTCCGCGCGGGCCCGGCCCGCCGGTGGGCGGGGGACCCCGGCGGACTGCGCCGGTCGTCGCCACGCGGCGCCCGGCAGGGCCGGCCGTACGCCCCGGCGGAGGCCG
>NZ_JAIXMK010000223.1:0-5511 GCF_020328095.1 Streptomyces sichuanensis | reverse complement strand
GGCCGGGCGGGCGGGCGCTGGCGATCGGCGCGCTGGTGACGGGGCTCGCCGCGGCCGGGCTGGTCTGGGCGCTGACCGGCGGGGGCGGCTCGGACGGCGGCGCGTCGGCGGGCGGCGCCACGACGGGCGGCAGCGGCAAGGATTCGGCCCCGCAGGACGGCGCCGGGACGGCGGGCCCCTCCTCCTCGACGGGTTCCGGCCCGGCCGCGGTGACGGTGACGATCGCCGCGCTGCGCGACCGCTATTCCGGGCCCTGCCCGGCCCCGGTGGCCTCCGCGCCCGTCTTCCAGGCGGCCGTCGCCGTCGACCGGGTCCCGGCGGACGTGGGCTACCGCTGGGTGACGGGCAGCGGCAGCGTGACGGACGGCGGCTGGAAGACCGTCCGGATCGCGGAGGGGACGCGGAGCGTGGTGCTCAAGCACACCGAGGTGAGCCACCGCGCCGGCGACCCGGACCAGGACTGGATGGCGCTGGAGGTCAGGAGCCCGCGGCAGCTGACCTCCCGTCGCGTTCCGTTCACGGTGTCCTGCACGACGCCCCCGGCGGGCACGCCGTCCACGGCGAGGCCGTCCCCGGCCCCGTCCTCGCCCGGACGCCCGACGCCGGGCCCGTCGGGGTCGTCGGGGTCGTCGGCGACGGGCCCGGGCGGATACTCCGGCGGGGCGTACGGCTCAGGCCACTGACGAGAAGACGGGCAGGTAGCCGCGCGACTGGCCGGTGGCGGTCGGGTGGTAGGACTCGTCGACGGGGAACGTCACGCTGTTGAGCCAGGAGCTTCCGGAGCAGATCTCGTGGCCGCCGAAGGTGGTGTTGACGTCGCCGAAGTCGAAGCCGTGGTCGGCGGCGCGTTTGGCGATGACGGAGTTGATGTGGTCGGCGGCGGCGTTGACGGCCTTCCTCTTGGTGTCGCTCAGACCGACGCAGACGCCGCCGGTCCGGTAGAAGCGCGGGTAGCCCATGACGACGACCTGGGCGTGGGGGGCTCTGGAGCTGATGGCGGAGTAGACGCCGTCGAGCTTGGCGGGCAGTTCCTCCTGGATGAAGGCGCGGGCTCTGGCGATCCGGTCCAGGCACGTGCTGTCGGAGCCGAGCACGCAGGTCGACATGGTGTCGGCGAAGCCGGCGTCGTTGCCGCCGATGCTGATGCTGACGAGGCCGGTGGAGGCGTTGAGGGGGCCGAGCTGGCCGCTGAGGACATCACCCGTCCGGGCGCCCGAACAAGCGGTGAAGGCGAAGCTCGCGGGGGCGTGCTCAGCGGCCCAGAGGGCGGGGAACGCCTTGGTGCTGCGTTTGCAGCCGCCGCTGGCGGAGTCGTAGCTTCCGGCCCCGACGCCGGAGGTGTAGGAGTCACCGAGGGCGACATAGGCGGGAGTTGACCCTCCGTCGTCCGCGTGGGCGGTACCGGATCCGGTGAGGGCGAGGGCGGCCGCGAGGACCAGCGCGGAGAAGGCACCCGCGCAACGGGACAGTTTCATGGAACCTCCTTTAGCAGGGTTTTCAACTACCCCCGTGGTAGCAGCGACCCTGTGTCACCGGAAGTGTCCATGCCAAAACTGACAACAAACTGACAACCACCCTGTACGGGCGGCCAGTTGACGAGCAGTTGACCATACGTCCGACAGTCGGGAGGCATCACCGACCGTTCATCCGACCGACGGACTCCGGTTGTGCGGGAGTCGCCGAGGGGGCCCTGTTCGCATGGCCTTCACATCTTGACGGGCCCCGCCGACTGCGCGACATTGAAGCCCGGCATCCGGCGCTTCGGGGGGCAAAGTCGCCAATGCAGAGCTTTACAGATCTCACCGGGCTCGATGACGCGAAAGAACCGGGCGAGGGAGGCGAGGATGACGGCCGCGCCGGACGCGGCACGGCCGCAGGGGACTCGCTCCCCCTGGCGGCGGGTGCTGCGGCGGCGATCGCGGGAGTGGGCGGCGCGCTGGCTCTCGCCGACGTCGGCTCACCACTGCGCGCGCCGTTCACGCTGTTCTTCCTGATCGTGGCGCCCGCGTGCGCCCTGGCGACCGGCCTGCGCGGCCTCGACCCGCTCAGCCGGGCGGTGGTGGCCACCGGCGGGGCCGTCGCGGTGGACCTCCTCGTCGCCCAGGTCATGCTCGCCCTGCACGCCTGGACGGTGCGGGGCGGCGTCGCCGCCGTCGCGGCCGTCAGCGCCGTGCTGCTGCTCCTGTCGTTCCTGATGGCACACGCGCGGCGCCACCGGGGCCGCGCCGCGAGAAGTCGGGCTTCCTGAGGTGGACATCAGCGTGTACCGACCCGGCGAGCTCACCGCGGCCGACCGGGCGGTGTGGTCGGCCCTGCAGGCCAGGGCGGTGGAGGACGGCTCCCCGCAGCTCGCGAATCCTTTCCTCGCCCCGGAGTTCGCCCTCGCCGTCGGCCGCTGCCGGCGCGGGGCGCGGATCGCGGTCGTGCGCGAGGACGGCGAGCCGGTGGCCTTCTTCCCGTTCCAGCGCTCCGCCCTGGGCGTGGGGCGGGCGATCGGGCTGGGGGTCTCGGACGCCCAGGGCCTGGTGCACCGGCCCGGCTTCCAGTGGGACGCCCGCGAGCTGCTGCACGCCTGCGGGCTGTCCCTGTGGGAGTTCGACCACCTGGTGGAGGGACAGAAGCCGTTCGAGGTGGCGGCCTCCGGCTCGTACGCCTCGCCCGTCATCGACGTCGACCAGGGGTTCGACCGGTACCTCGCGGCGCTGCGCAAGCAGTCGCCCAAGTTCACCCGCACCACGCTCGCCAAGGAGCGCCGGCTCGGCCGGGACGTCGGCGAGGTGCGGTACGTGCACGACGAGCGCGATCCGGACGCGTTGCGCGTCCTGACCGGCTGGAAATCGGCTCAATATCGAAGAACAGGGCGCGCGGACCGCTTCGCACGCCCCTGGATAGCCCATCTCGTCGAGCAGCTGTTCCACACGCGCACGGAGTCCTTCTCCGGGCTGCTGTCGGTGCTCTACGCCGCCGGCCGGCCGGTGGCGGCGCACTTCGGACTGCGTTCCGGCACGGTGCTGGCGTGCTGGTTCCCCGCGTACGACCCGGAGTTCGCGAAGTACTCCCCCGGTCTCGTGCTGCACCTGCGGATGGCTGCGGGGGCGGCCGCCGACGGGATGGCCTACCTGGACCTGGGGCGGGGAGTGAAGGCGTACAAGGACTCCCTCAAGACCCGGGAGCTCAGCGTCGCGGAGGGCTGGGTGACCCGGCAGCATCCGGTGGCGCTGGGATACCGGGCGCGGCGGGCGCCGGTGCGGGCGCTGCGCAACACGGTGCTGGCGCGACCGGAGCTGTTCGAACCGGCCGACCGGCTGCTGAAACGGGTGGGGCGGCTGCGCGCGAGCGGCTGACGGGGACCCGCCCATGACCGGGGCCGACGTCAAGAGGTGAGCCGGTGCGGATGGTTGCATAGGCGCAAAAAACACCAAAGGAGGAGTCTCCGACCCACCTCTTGCCATACGGTCTCAAGCTTCAATACCGTCGTACATCTACCCGCATCGGCCCATCATGTCTGAGCGGCTCCGGGGAGGGCTTCACAAGCGTCGCGATGGTGTCCGGCGCGGGGCGCGGCAGGGGGTGCCGCGCTCGGCCAGTCAGCAGTGCCGAGTCGCGTGCCGCGCGACCGGCGTTACTTGCCAACTCACCCTGCCCTACGGCGTGTCCTTCGCCGCCGGGCGAGGCGAGTACCCCCTTTTCGAACCGGACAGACGATCGGACCGCTGGGGCAGGCGGTCCACCGGACGAGAGGGAACGAAGACTCATGAGTGCCTTCCTGCGGCCGGCGGCCGGAGAAGAGGATCCGGAGACATCAGGCCGCTACCGGCCGGTGACCTCGCACTTCGCGATAGCGCCACCGGTGAGCGTCGTCATTCCCGCCATGAACGAGGCGGAGAACCTCCCGTACGTCTTCAAGACCCTGCCGGACTGGATCCACGAAGTGGTCCTGGTCGACGGCAATTCCACCGACGACACCGTGCGCGTCGCCCGCGACCTGCGGCCGGACGTCAAGGTCGTCGAACAGCTCGGCAAGGGCAAGGGCGATGCGCTGATCACCGGCTTCGCCGCCTGCACGGGCGACATCATCGTGATGGTCGACGCGGACGGCTCCGCCGACGGCGGCGAGATCGTCAGCTACGTCTCCGCGCTGGTGGGCGGCGCGGACTTCGCCAAGGGCTCCCGCTTCGCCAACGGTGGCGGCACGGACGACATGACGTTGATCCGCAAGCTGGGGAACCGCGTCCTGACCTCCATGGTCAATCACAAGTTCGGCGCCCGCTACACCGATCTGTGCTACGGGTACAACGCGTTCTGGAAGTACTGCCTGGACGAGATAGCCCTGGACTGCGCCGGCTTCGAGGTCGAGACCCTGATGAACATCAGAGTGGTGAAGGCCGGGCTGCGGGTCCAGGAGATTCCCAGCCATGAGTTCGTCCGCATCCACGGCGCGAGCAACCTGCGGGCCGTGCGCGACGGACTGCGTGTGCTGAAGGTGATCCTCCATGAGCGCGGCACCCGCCGCGGCTCCCGCCGCCGGCGGCATCCCCTCGCCGTCGCGCCCACCGCGAGCCGCGGGGAAGTCTCTTGAGCGCTGCACCGACCGGACGGACCGGCACACCGAGCGTCTCGGTGGTCATCTGCGTCTACACCGAGGACCGCTGGGGCGACATCCTCGCCGCGGTGGCCTCGGTGCGCGACCAGTCGTACCCCGCCCTGGAGACGCTGCTCGTGGTCGACCACAACCCCGTCCTGCTGCGCCGGCTCGCCAAGACCTACGGCGACGACGGCGCCGGCGCGGACCCGCACCGGGTCAGGGTGCTGGCCAACGCCGGGCCGCGGGGCCTGTCGGCCGGCCGCAACACCGGCGTCACGGCCTCCTCCGGGGAGGTCGTCGCGTTCCTCGACGACGACGCCGTGGCCGAGCGGGACTGGCTGCTGCACTTCGCCGAGGGGTACGCCGACCCGCGGGTGATGGCGGTGGGCGGGCGCACCCAGCCGGTGTGGGCCTCGCGGCGCCGGCCGGCGTGGTTCCCGGAGGAATTCGACTGGATCGTGGGCTGTACGTACCGGGGACTGCCGCCGGGGAAGGTGGCGGTGCGCAACGTCCTCGGCGGGAACGCCTCGTTCCGTAGATCCGCCCTGGAGGCCGTGGGGGGCTTCGCGAGCGGCATCGGGCGCGACGGTCACCGGCTGCCGCTGGGGGGCGAGGAGACGGAGCTGTGCATCCGGCTGACCCGGTCGGTCCCGGACGCCGTCCTGCTGATCGACGACCGTTCGGTCATCCACCACCGGGTGCCGGCGGGCCGCGAGCGGTTCCGCTACTTCCGCACCCGGGCGTACGCCGAGGGCCTCTCCAAGGCCCTGGTGGCGCGCAGCGTGGGGGCACGGGAGGGGCTGGAGAGCGAGCGCCGCTACACCACGCGCGTCCTGCCGGCCGGCGTCGCGCGCGGGGTGCGCGACGCGCTGCTGGGCCGCCCCGGGGGCGCGGGGCGGGCGGGGGCGATCGTGGCGGGCGTGGCC
>NZ_JAIXMK010000222.1:0-5512 GCF_020328095.1 Streptomyces sichuanensis | reverse complement strand
GTTGACGTCGGCGAAGCGCACCTTGTCGCCGGTGACGCCGACGCCCTCGGCCACGCGGCCCCACTCGCCCCAGCCGCCGCGGCCGTCGCCGCCGTTGTTGATCCAGACGTTGACGGCGCTGTTGTCGTCGACCACGACGTAGTCGGCCTTGCCGTCACCGTTGAAGTCGACCCGGTAGTCGCCCAGCGGCGTGCGACGACGGCTGTCGACCGTCTGCCGGACCCAGCCGGCCAGGTCGTCGGTGCGGGTGTCGACGGCGCCCGTACGGGTCTCCTTGGCGTCGGTGCCCAGGCAGCCGCCGCGCCACGCCCGGCTGTTGACGCCCACCAGCTCGATGCGGCCGCCGGCCTCCCGGAACGCCGGGCCGCCGCTGTCGCCCTGGCACACCGCCGCGCCGGCGGACTTGCCGGTGAGGCCCAGGGACGTGGCGTTCACCGTGCCGACGGCGAAGGCCGCGGTGTGCAGGGCGTTGGGCACCCACTCGTCCTTGGTGCGCCCGTAGCCGGTCTTGCGCAGCTCCTCGCCCGGCGCCGGGGCCGTGGTGGCGAGGGCGACGGGGGTGACGCCGGTGACCGGGCGGGCCAGCTTGGCCATCACCAGGTCGCGGTCCTCGCGCGGCACGAGCTCGACCACGTCCACGACGCTGCCGGTGTTCTGCGCCAGGTCCGTGCGGCCGATGGTGGCCGTCGTCCTCAGCGCGGGAGCACCTGCGGCGATCTTCGCGTCCCGGGCGGCGGGCTCGGCGAAGCAGCTGGCGGAGGTGATCAGCCATTGCCGCTCCACCAGGGCGGCCGAGCAGCTGCGCTTGCCGCCGATGTCCAGCTTCGCGGTGAACGCGTACGAGTCCTTGGCGGCCGTCTCCCCGACGATCGCGTTCGCGGGGGAGGCGGTCAGCAGGCCCGCCGTGACCGCGGTCGCGAGGAGCCCGGTCACCCACGCCGCGCGCGGACGTCCAGCAGTCATGTGCCTTTTTCTTTCTGCTCGGGAATTCACTGCACGGTCAAAGCCCCGGGAGAGGGAATGACGAAATGGCGCCCGGAGAGCGCATGATCGACTTCGGGGTGCAGCGAGAACGTATCACCTGGTCGGCCGAGGGTGCCGAGGATGTGGCGGCGTAATACGGAATGCGGAATTCCGGCTTCCGTAAAATGGGTGGGAGGCGAACACCACGCCGGGAAGGCGGGCTCGCATTGATCGAAGTAAGTGACAATGGGCGCCTCGGTGGCACCACAAAGCCGCAGAGCCGGAATGGCCGCCGCAATGGCGGCCCTGACACAGAGTCACGGAACGAAGATGCGCGCAACCCCCTCCCGCCGCGGTATCGCCGCCCGCCTGGCCGTGCCCGTCGTGGCGACCGCCCTCATGACGGTCCCCGCGGCCGCCGCGACGGCCGTCGTCGCGGCACCGGCCGCGTACGCCGCGGGCGCCACCCCCGCCGACCAGCAGAACTGGAAGGTGCCGCGGCTCGCGGTGATGCCGCTGGGCGACTCCATCACCCTCGGCGCCGGCAGCTCCACCGGCAACGGCTACCGCGCCGACCTCCGCAACCGGCTCGTCCCGCACGCCGGAAACCTGCAATTCGTGGGTTCCGTACGGTCCCAGGGCGCGGATCACGAAGGGCATTCCGGCTGGCAGATCGGCGACTTGTCCGAGAACATCGAACGGTGGCTCCCCGCCGCCCGCCCCAACGTGGTGCTGCTGAATATCGGCACCAACGATATGGACCGGAACACCGATGCCGAGGCGGCCCCCGCCCGGCTCGGCGCACTGATCGACCGCATCACTTCCGCGGCCCCCCACATGACCGTCCTCGTCTCTTCCCTGGTGCCCACGCGCGACGCCGCGGGACAAAAGCGCGTCGAGAAGTTCAATGCCGCCGTGCCCCGGCTGGTCGCCGAACGCCGTGAAAAGGGCCTGAACGTCGGCTTCGTGGACATGGGAGCGGTCACCGCCGCGGACCTCACCGACAAGCTCCACCCCAATGACGCCGGCTTCACCAAAATGGCCGACGCCTTCTACGGGGGCATCGCCCGGGCCGCCGCCGACGGCTGGATCCGCGAACAGGTCGACATCAGGCCCGCCCCGCCCCGCGCCGTCACCCTGGGTGACTACCGGGTGGACGTGGACGGCGACGGCAAGGCCGACTACCTCGTGGTGGACGAGGACGGCGCCGTCCGGGCCTGGGTGAACAAGGGCGGTGACGGCCGGGGCGGCTGGAGCGACTACGGGCGGATCGCCGCCGGTGTCGGGGTGGGCGGCGACAAGGTGCGCTTCGCCGACGTCGACGGTGACGGCAAGGCCGACTACCTCGCGCTCGACGAGAACGGCGGCGTCCGGGCCTGGATCAACCAGGGCGGCGACGGCCGCGGCGGCTGGAACGGCTGGGGCCGCATCGCCGAGGGCGTCGGCGTCCCCGCCTCCCAGGTGCGCTTCGCCGATGTCAACGGCGACGGCAAGGCCGACTATCTCGCCGTCGACGAGAACGGCGGCGTCCGGGCCTGGATCAACCGGGGCGGCGACGGCCGCGGCGGCTGGAGCGACTACGGGCGGATCGCCGCCGGTGTCGGGGTGGGCGGCGACAAGGTGCGCTTCGCCGACGTCAACGGCGACCGCAAGGCCGACTACCTCGCCGTCGACGACGGCGGCGCCGTCCGCGTCTGGATCAACGACGGCGGCGACGGCCGCGGCGGCTGGAACGGCTGGGGCCGCATCGCCGAGGGCGTCGGCGTCCCCGCCTCCCAGGTGCGCTTCGCCGATGTCAACGGCGACGGCAAGGCCGACTATCTCGCCGTCGACGAGAACGGCGGCGTCCGGGCCTGGATCAACCGGGGCGGCGACGGCCGCGGCGGCTGGAGCGACTACGGGCGGATCGCCGCCGGTGTCGGGGTGGGCGGCGACAAGGTGCGCTTCGCCGACGTCAACGGCGACCGCAAGGCCGACTACCTCGCCGTCGACGACGGCGGCGCCGTCCGCGTCTGGATCAACGACGGCGGCGACGGCCACGGCGGCTGGACCGGCTGGGGCCGCATCGCCGAGGGCGTCGGCGTCCCCGCCTCCCAGGTGCGCTTCGCCGACCTCGACGGCGACGGCAAGGCCGACTACACCGTCGTGGACGACGGAGGCGCCGTGCGGGCCTGGATCAATCAGGGCGGCGACGGCCGCGGCGGCTGGAACGCCCGGGGCCGCATCGCCGAGGGCGCGGGACGCGGCTCCGCCGTCCGCATCTGACACGTGCCCGCCGGGCGGCCCTGCGAGGGCCGCCCGGCGGAGGCGGCCCGGGCCTGAGTCCGGGCCCCCGCCCGGGCGTGGGATCCTGGAAGCAGTCCCACGAGCAAGGAGCGGCATGGCAGCCAACCTGGTCAATCTGGAAGCCGTCGAGAAGGTGTACGGCACGCGTGCGCTGCTCGACGGCATCTCCCTCGGCGTGAACGAGGGCGACCGGATCGGCGTGGTCGGCCGCAACGGTGACGGCAAGACCACCCTCATCCGCATCCTCGCCAAGCTGGAGGAGGCCGACAAGGGCCGCGTCACCCACGCCGGCCACGTGCGGCTCGGCGTCCTCACCCAGCACGACTCCCTCGACCCGGCCGCCACCGTGCGGCACGAGGTCATCGGGGACATGGCGGACCACGAGTGGGCGGGCAACGCCAAGATCCGCGACGTGCTCACCGGGCTGTTCGGCGGGCTCGACCTGCCGGCCTTCCCGCAGGGCCTGGACACCGTCATCGGCCCGCTCTCCGGCGGCGAGCGCCGCCGCATCGCGCTCGCCAAGCTGCTGATCGCGGACCAGGACATGATCGTCCTGGACGAGCCCACCAACCACCTCGACGTGGAGGGCATCTCCTGGCTGGCGGGCCACCTGCAGGCCCGCCGCTCCGCGCTGGTGTGCGTCACCCACGACCGGTGGTTCCTCGACCAGGTCTGCACCCGCATGTGGGACGTGCAGCGCGGAGCGGTCCACGAGTACGAGGGCGGCTACAGCGACTACGTCTTCGCGCGCGCCGAGCGGGAGCGGATCGCCGCCACCGAGGAGGCCAAGCGCCAGAACCTGATGCGCAAGGAGCTCGCCTGGCTGCGCCGCGGCGCCCCGGCGCGCACCAGCAAGCCCCGCTTCCGCATCGAGGCGGCCAACGAGCTCATCGCGGACGTCCCGCCGCCGCGCGACAGCTCCGAGCTGATGAAGTTCGCCAGCTCCCGCCTGGGCCGGACCGTCTTCGACCTGGAGAACGTCACCGTCCAGGCCGGCCCCAAGGCGCTCATCGAGCACCTGACGTGGCAGCTCGGCCCCGGCGACCGCATCGGCCTCGTCGGCGTCAACGGCGCGGGCAAGACCTCGCTGCTGCGCACCCTCGCCGAAGCGGCGCGCACCGACGGCGAGAAGCAGCCCGTGGCGGGCAAGGTCGTCGTCGGCAAGACCGTCAAACTGGCCTACCTCTCGCAGGAGGTCGCCGAACTCGACCCCACCAAGCGCGTCCTGGAGGCCGTGCAGCAGGTCCGCGACCGCGTCGACCTCGGCAAGGGCCGGGAGATGACGGCGGGGCAGCTGTGCGAGAAGTTCGGCTTCACCAAGGAGAAGCAGTGGACGCCGGTCGGCGACCTCTCCGGCGGTGAGCGGCGACGACTGCAGATCCTGCGGCTGCTGATGGACGAGCCCAACGTCCTCTTCCTCGACGAGCCGACGAACGACCTCGACATCGAGACGCTGACGCAGCTGGAGGACCTCCTCGACGGCTGGCCCGGCTCGATGATCGTCATCAGCCACGACCGGTACTTCGTCGAGCGCACCACCGACCGCGTCTTCGCGCTGCTCGGCGACCGCGCCCTGCGGATGCTGCCGCGCGGCCTGGACGAGTACCTGGAGCGCCGTCAGCGCGTCATCGAGGCAGCCGCCCCGGCCGCCCCCGCCGCGTCCCCGGCCGCCGCCAAGGCGAAGCCGGCCGCGGACGCCCGGGCCGCGAAGAAGGAACTGCAGAAGATCGAGCGCCGCCTCGACCGCATCAGCGAGCAGGAGGCCAAGCTGCACGCGCGCATCGCCGAGCAGGCCACCGACTTCGAGGCCGTCGCCAAGCTGGACGCCGAACTGCGCGAACTGGCCGCCGAGCGCGAGGAGCTGGAGATGCGCTGGCTCGAACTGGCCGAGGACGCCTGACGGTTCGTCAGGCCCGTCAGGGCGCAACAGTCTCGTCACGGGCCGGTCTCAGGTGGTGGATACCTCCGAGATCGGCCCGTGGGCTGTCGGCGGCGGGTGGTAGAAAGAACACCCGCTCGGCTGCCGCACAGTGGCCGGAATTATGCGGTTCGAGCCCTTGCAAGCCCTGGACCCGCGCGTAAAGAGGAAAGCGATGTCACAGCCGCCCCAGCCACCCCAACCGCCGCAGGGTCCGCCGGCCCAGCCGGGCGGAGGCTTCGGCGCGCCACAGGACCCGCCCCCCGGTTTCGGCGCGCCGCCGCCCGCCCAGCCGCCCGCCGGGCCCGCGGGCGCCCCCGCCTACGGCTACCCCCAGGCCCCGCC
>NZ_JAIXMK010000221.1:0-1061 GCF_020328095.1 Streptomyces sichuanensis | reverse complement strand
ACACAGTGGACGCGAGCAACTGAGGACAAGCCCTCGGCCTATTAGTACCAGTCAGCTCCAACCGTTACCGGTCTTCCACACCTGGCCTATCAACCCAGTCGTCTACTGGGAGCCTTACCCCATCAAGTGGGTGGGAGTCCTCATCTCGAAGCAGGCTTCCCGCTTAGATGCTTTCAGCGGTTATCCCTCCCGAACGTAGCCAACCAGCCATGCCCTTGGCAGGACAACTGGCACACCAGAGGTTCGTCCGTCCCGGTCCTCTCGTACTAGGGACAGCCCTTCTCAAGACTCCTACGCGCACAGCGGATAGGGACCGAACTGTCTCACGACGTTCTAAACCCAGCTCGCGTACCGCTTTAATGGGCGAACAGCCCAACCCTTGGGACCGACTCCAGCCCCAGGATGCGACGAGCCGACATCGAGGTGCCAAACCATCCCGTCGATATGGACTCTTGGGGAAGATCAGCCTGTTATCCCCGGGGTACCTTTTATCCGTTGAGCGACGGCGCTTCCACAAGCCACCGCCGGATCACTAGTCCCGACTTTCGTCCCTGCTCGACCCGTCGGTCTCACAGTCAAGCTCCCTTGTGCACTTACACTCAACACCTGATTGCCAACCAGGCTGAGGGAACCTTTGGGCGCCTCCGTTACCCTTTAGGAGGCAACCGCCCCAGTTAAACTACCCACCAGACACTGTCCCTGATCCGGATCACGGACCCAGGTTAGACATCCAGCACGACCAGAGTGGTATTTCAACGACGACTCCACCCAAGCTGGCGCTTGAGCTTCACAGTCTCCCACCTATCCTACACAAGCCGAACCGAACACCAATATCAAGCTATAGTAAAGGTCCCGGGGTCTTTCCGTCCTGCTGCGCGAAACGAGCATCTTTACTCGTAGTGCAATTTCACCGGGCCTATGGTTGAGACAGTCGAGAAGTCGTTACGCCATTCGTGCAGGTCGGAACTTACCCGACAAGGAATTTCGCTACCTTAGGATGGTTATAGTTACCACCGCCGTTTACTGGCGCTTAAGTTCTCAGCTTCGCCTGGACGAATCCA
>NZ_JAIXMK010000220.1:0-856 GCF_020328095.1 Streptomyces sichuanensis | reverse complement strand
CGTTTACTGGCGCTTAAGTTCTCAGCTTCGCCCCACCGAAATGGAGCTAACCGGTCCCCTTAACGTTCCAGCACCGGGCAGGCGTCAGTCCGTATACATCGCCTTACGGCTTCGCACGGACCTGTGTTTTTAGTAAACAGTCGCTTCTCGCTGGTCTCTGCGGCCACACCCAGCTCAGAGTGCAAGACTCATCACCAGACATGGCCCCCCTTCTCCCGAAGTTACGGGGGCATTTTGCCGAGTTCCTTAACCATAGTTCACCCGAACGCCTCGGTATTCTCTACCTGACCACCTGAGTCGGTTTAGGGTACGGGCCGCCATGAAACTCGCTAGAGGCTTTTCTCGACAGCATAGGATCATCCACTTCACCACAATCGGCTCGGCATCAGGTCTCAGGCTGCATGTTGTGCGGATTTGCCTACACAACGCCCTACACCCTTACCCCGGGACTACCACCGCCCGGGCTGGACTACCTTCCTGCGTCACCCCATCGCTTACCTACTACAAGTCTGGGTCGTCGGCTCCACCACTCCCCTTCACCCGAAGGATCCAGGACGGCTTCACGGACTTAGCATCGCCTGATTCGATATTGGGCGTTTCAAAGCGGGTACCGGAATATCAACCGGTTGTCCATCGACTACGCCTGTCGGCCTCGCCTTAGGTCCCGACTTACCCTGGGCAGATCAGCTTGACCCAGGAACCCTTAGTCAATCGGCGCACACGTTTCCCACGTGTGTATCGCTACTCATGCCTGCATTCTCACTCGTGAACCGTCCACAACTCGCTTCCGCGGCTGCTTCACCCGGCACACGACGCTCCCCTACCCATCCCAGTCCCCGTTGGGGGTATGTACTGG
>NZ_JAIXMK010000022.1:0-5161 GCF_020328095.1 Streptomyces sichuanensis | reverse complement strand
GAGAAGCGGGCGCCCCCCGGCCCGCCCGCGGGGGCGGGCCGGGGGGCGTCGGCGGAGCCGTCGCCCGGCTCGTCCCGCTCAGCCCGCATGGCCGCCCCCCGCGGCGCGCTCGGCGGCCTCCACGACGTTGACCAGCAGCAGCGCACGGGTCATCGGACCGACGCCCCCGGGGTTGGGGGAGACCCAGCCCGCGACCTTGGCGACCGCCGGGTCCACATCGCCCATGATCTTGCCCTCGCCGTCCCGGCTGACGCCGACGTCCAGGACCGCCGCACCCGGCTTGACGTCCTCGGGCTTGATCAGGTGGCCCACGCCCGCCGCGGCGACGATGATGTCCGCCTCGCGCAGCCTGGCCGACAGGTCACGGGTGCCGGTGTGGCAGAGGGTGACCGTCGCGTTCTCCGTCTTACGGGTGAGCAGCAGACCGATCGAACGGCCCACCGTGATGCCGCGGCCGACGACCACCACGTGCGCGCCGTTGAGCTCCACGTCGTGCCGGCGCAGCAGCTCGATGATGCCGTTCGGGGTGCAGGGCAGCGGGCCGGTCTCGTTCAGCACCAGGCGGCCCAGGCTCATCGGGTGCAGGCCGTCGGCGTCCTTGGCCGGGTCCATCAGCTCCAGGACACGGTTGGTGTCGATGCCCTTGGGCAGCGGGAGTTGGACGATGTAGCCGGTGCACTCGGGGTTGTCGTTGAGCTCGCGGACGACCGCCTCGATCTCCTCCTGCGTGGCGGTGGCGGGCAGCTCGCGCTGGATCGAGCCGATGCCGACCTCGGCGCAGTCACGGTGCTTTCCGGCCACGTACCACTTGCTGCCGGGGTCGTCGCCGACGAGGAGGGTGCCGAGGCCCGGCGTGACGCCCTTGGCCTTCAGCGCCTCCACGCGGGTGGTGAGTTCGGACTTGATAGCGGCCGCGGTGGCCTTGCCGTCGAGAATCTGGGCGGTCATGTGTCCATCCTCCAGGATGTGATGCAGTGGGTTCCACTCAGGTGGGGCGCGGGCGGGGCGGGCAAGGGTGCGGGCGGAGCGGCGGTACGACCGTATGCCTACGATGACCGCCGCTGTGGCGGACGCCACGGCCGTCCCCGTACGTTTTCCGCCACCGCTCTAAGGACGCTCAGGTGACCCACCCGCAGCCGCCCGGCCAGTACCCGCCCTACCCCCAGCAGCCGGGCGGGGCGTACCCCCCGTTCCCGCAACAGCAGCAGCCGTACGGCTACGGGGCGGGCCCCGCCCACACCCCCGGCTACGGCTACGGGCAGGCCCCCTACGGCGCACCGCAGCTCCCGCCGCTGGCCGGCTGGGGCTCGCGCGTGGGTGCGACCCTGCTGGACACGCTGATCGGCGCGCTCGTGCCGCTCGTCGGCATCGTCGCCGGCGCGGTCATGATCTTCGCCGCCGTCGACGCCAGCGAGGAGTGCACGACCACCGCGTCCGGCTTCGAGATCTGCACGCACGACTCCGCCGCGGCCGTCCCCGGCATGGTCGTGATCGGCGTCTCGTGCCTGGTCGCGATGTTCATCGGCTTCTGGATGCTCTACCGCCAGGGCAAGACCGGCCAGACGCCCGGCAAGAAGGCGATGGGCATCAGCGTCCTGCGCGAGCGCGACGGCCGGCCGATCGGTTTCTGGATGACGTTCGTCCGCAACCTCTGCCACATCGTCGACAGCTTCCTCTACCTGGGCTACCTGTGGCCGCTGTGGGACGAGAAGAAGCAGACGTTCGCCGACAAGATCATCGGCACGGTCGTCATCCGGACGCGCTGAGCGTCCACGGCGAGGGAGGCCGCACCCACCGGGTGCGGCCTCCACCCGTCTCAGTGGAAGAAGTGGCGCGTGCCGGTGAAGTACATCGTCACGCCCGCCGCCTTGGCGGCCTCCACCACCTGCTCGTCCCGGACCGAACCACCGGGCTGGGCCACGGCCTTGACGCCGGCGGCGGTCAGCACCTCCAGCCCGTCGGGGAAGGGAAAGAAGGCGTCGGAGGCGGCGTACGCGCCCCGGGCGCGCTCCTCGCCCGCGCGCTGGACGGCGAGCTTGGCGGAGTCGACGCGGTTGACCTGGCCCATGCCGACGCCGACGGTCGCGCCGTCCTTGGCGAGCAGGATCGCGTTGGACTTCACCGCGCGGCACGCCTTCCAGGCGAAGGCCAGCTCGGCCAGCTCCTCGGCGGACAGCGCGTCGCCCGTGGCCAGCGTCCAGTTGGCCGGGTCGTCGCCCTCGGCCTGGAGGCGGTCCTTCTCCTGCAGCAGCAGGCCGCCCTCGACGGGGCGGGCCTCCTTGACGGCGCAGGGGGCGTCGGCGCAGCGCAGCACCCGGATGTTCTTCTTGCGGGCCAGGACCTCGACGGCGCCGTCCTCGTAGCCGGGGGCGACGATGACCTCGGTGAAGATCTCCGCGACCTGCTCGGCCATCGCCACCGACACCGGCCGGTTCACGGCGATGACGCCGCCGAACGCGGACAGCGGGTCACAGGCGTGGGCCTTGCGGTGGGCCTCGGCGACGTCCTGGCCGGTCGCGATGCCGCACGGGTTGGCGTGCTTGATGATCGCGACGCAGGGGTCGGTGTGGTCGTAGGCCGCCCGGCGGGCGGCCTCGGTGTCCACGTAGTTGTTGTAGGACATCTCCTTGCCGTGCAGCTGCTCGGCGGCCGCCAGGCCCGTGCCGCTGCCGTCGGTGTAGAGGGCGGCGGGCTGGTGCGGGTTCTCGCCGTAGCGGAGCACGTTCGAGCGGGAGAAGGCGGCACCGAGGAAGTCGGGGAAGCCGCTGTCGTCGGCCGCCGCGTAGTCGGCCGCGAACCAGCTCGCCACGGCCACGTCGTAGGCGGCCGTGTGCTGAAACGCTTCGGCGGCCAGGCGCCTGCGGGCGGCGAGGTCGAAGCCGCCGTCGGCGACGGCCTTGAGCACGTCGTCGTACCGCTCCGGGTTGACGATCACGGCGACGGAGGGGTGGTTCTTGGCCGCCGCGCGGACCATCGAGGGACCGCCGATGTCGATCTGCTCGACGCACTCGTCGGCCGAGGCGCCCGAGGCGACGGTCTCGCGGAACGGGTAGAGGTTGACGATCACCAGCTCGAAGGGGCGGACGTCGAGCTCGTCGAGCTGCTCGCGGTGCGCCTCCAGCCGCTGGTCGGCGAGGATGCCGGCGTGGACGCGCGGGTGCAGGGTCTTCACCCGGCCGTCCAGGCACTCGGGGAAGCCGGTGAGCTCCTCGACCTTGGTCACGGGAACGCCGGCGGCGGCGATCCGGCCGGCCGTGGAACCGGTGGAGACCAGCTCGACGCCCGCGTCGTGCAGACCGCGGGCCAGCTCCTCCAGCCCGGTCTTGTCGTAGACGCTGACCAGCGCCCGGCGGATGGGCCGCTTCATGCCTTCGGAGGTCGTACCTTCGGCGGTCACGAGATCCGTACCTTTCGTCCCTCAATGCGATAGTCGTGCCGGGCCAGGCGGCCCACGACTTCGACGAGCAGCGCTCGCTCGACTTCCTTGATCCGCTCATGGAGAGCGGCCTCGTCGTCCTCGTCCCGGACCTCGACCACGCCCTGGGCGATGATCGGTCCGGTGTCGACACCCTCGTCGACGAAGTGGACGGTGCACCCGGTCACCCGCACGCCGTACGCGAGCGCGTCGCGGACGCCGTGCGCACCGGGAAAGCTGGGGAGCAGGGCGGGGTGCGTGTTGACGATCCGCCCGCCGAACCGGGCGAGGAAGTCCTTGCCCAGGATTTTCATGAAACCGGCCGAGACCACCAGGTCCGGCTCGTACGCCGCGGTCGCCTCGGCCAGGGCCCGGTCCCAGGCGTCGCGCGAGGGGTGGTCCTGCACCCGGCACACGAACGTCGGCAGCCCGGCGCGCTCGGCGCGCTCCAGCCCGGCGATGCCCTCCCGGTCGGCGCCCACGGCCACCACACGGGCCCCGTAGCCGTCGGGATCCGCGGCGATGGCGTCCAGCAGGGCCTGCAGATTCGTCCCGGATCCGGACACGAGCGCAACGATGCGGGCGGGGGCAGCCACAACAGGGCCCTTTCTGGCGGGTGGCGCGGTTTGTATGGTCGTACGAGTCGGAGGGGTCGCCGAATACGGGGGACTCTACGAAGCCGCCGACCGCCAGCAACGATACCGGCACACCCAACCGCCCCCGCGGGACGGGGGCGCGCACGGGAGGTAGCGTCGGGACCGGGCCGGGCGACGGCGCGGGAAACGGGGCGCGGCACCGTAGGCTCGACGTGCAGGACGACGACACAAGGGGAAGACCTACTCCACATGCCGGACCGACGCCGCCACGCGGCTCACCGCCTTCCGCCGACGACCCCGGGCCCCGTGCTGCGCATCGTGCTGCGCGAGGGCGGATCGCCGTCGTCCCCCACGGACGAGCAGCGGGACAACCCCTTCGCCGCGCCCCCGCAGGGCCGGCCGGACCGCCCCTGGCAGCCCCGGCAGCCGTCGGGCGGCGAGGACGGCGGGCCCGGAACGCAGGGCGAGGGCGGCGGACAGGGCGACGAGCAGCCTCCCGCGTGGGGCAGCCAGTGGAGCAGCCGGCAGCCCGGCCGGCAGGGCGGCGGCTTCGGCGGCCAGGGCGGCGGCCCCGGCGGCCCTCCGGGCGGCCCGAACGGCGGCCTGCGCTGGGACCCCACGGACCCGGCCCAGCGCCGCGCCCGCTATGCCCTGCTCGCGGGCATGTGGGGCTTCTTCTTCGCCCTCTTCAGCATCCCGCAGGTGGCCCTGCTCCTCGGCGCCCTCTCGGTCTACTGGGGCGTCAGCTCCCTGCGCGCCAAGGCCAAGCCGAAGCCGTCCGACCCGGACGTCCCCACCCCGCCACCCCCGCCGGGCGGCTTCCGCCCCCAGACGACGGCGGCGGTGAGCGGCCTGGTGACGGGCGGGCTGGCGCTGGCGATCGTGGCGGCGACGTTCGCGTTCCACGTGGTGTACCGCGACTACTACACGTGCGTGGACGACGCCCTCACCCAGACGTCGCGCCAGTCCTGCGAGAACCACCTGCCGAAGCAGCTGCGGCCGCTGCTGGGGACGCAGGACTGAGGTCTGCGGGGCGCCTGCCGGAGGGCCGGCTGCGGGGAGCGCCGTCGTGGGGCGGGGCCGGGGTGGGGCGGGCCCTTCTGGGGGCTGCAATATTTACGGCCCCCGCAGCCGTAGCGCGAACCGCCTC
>NZ_JAIXMK010000219.1:0-1007 GCF_020328095.1 Streptomyces sichuanensis | reverse complement strand
CCCGGCACACGACGCTCCCCTACCCATCCCAGCGGACGTTGGTCCTCATGCTGGAATGACACGACTTCGGCGGTACGCTTGAGCCCCGCTACATTGTCGGCGCGGAATCACTTGACCAGTGAGCTATTACGCACTCTTTCAAGGGTGGCTGCTTCTAAGCCAACCTCCTGGTTGTCTCTGCGACTCCACATCCTTTCCCACTTAGCGTACGCTTAGGGGCCTTAGTCGATGCTCTGGGCTGTTTCCCTCTCGACCATGGAGCTTATCCCCCACAGTCTCACTGCCGCGCTCTCACTTACCGGCATTCGGAGTTTGGCTAAGGTCAGTAACCCGGTAGGGCCCATCGCCTATCCAGTGCTCTACCTCCGGCAAGAAACACACGACGCTGCACCTAAATGCATTTCGGGGAGAACCAGCTATCACGGAGTTTGATTGGCCTTTCACCCCTAACCACAGGTCATCCCCCAGGTTTTCAACCCTGGTGGGTTCGGTCCTCCACGAAGTCTTACCTCCGCTTCAACCTGCCCATGGCTAGATCACTCCGCTTCGGGTCTTGGGCGCGCTACTCAATCGCCCTATTCGGACTCGCTTTCGCTACGGCTTCCCCACACGGGTTAACCTCGCAACACACCGCAAACTCGCAGGCTCATTCTTCAAAAGGCACGCAGTCACGACGCACCGAGCAAGCTCGATGCGCGACGCTCCCACGGCTTGTAGGCACACGGTTTCAGGTACTATTTCACTCCGCTCCCGCGGTACTTTTCACCATTCCCTCACGGTACTATCCGCTATCGGTCACCAGGGAATATTTAGGCTTAGCGGGTGGTCCCGCCAGATTCACACGGGATTTCTCGGGCCCCGTGCTACTTGGGAAATTCTCAAGCAAGCCGTACAGATTTCAGCTACGGGGGTCTTACCCTCTACGCCGGACCTTTCGCATGTCCTTCGCCTATCCATACGGTTTCTGACTCGCCGACCAATCGGCAGATTGATCAAGAGAACTCCCG
>NZ_JAIXMK010000218.1:0-606 GCF_020328095.1 Streptomyces sichuanensis | reverse complement strand
GTACTATCCGCTATCGGTCACCAGGGAATATTTAGGCTTAGCGGGTGGTCCCGCCAGATTCACACGGGATTTCTCGGGCCCCGTGCTACTTGGGTGTCTCTTAAACGAGCCGTTAATGTTTCAGCTACGGGGGTCTTACCCTCTACGCCGGACCTTTCGCATGTCCTTCGCCTACACCAACGGTTTCTGACTCGTCTCATGGCCGGCAGACCATGAAAAAGAGATCCCACAACCCCGCATGCGCAACCCCTGCCGGGTATCACACACATACGGTTTGGCCTCATCCAGTTTCGCTCGCCACTACTCCCGGAATCACGGTTGTTTTCTCTTCCTGCGGGTACTGAGATGTTTCACTTCCCCGCGTTCCCTCCACACTGCCTATGTGTTCAGCAGCGGGTGACAGCCCATGACGACTGCCGGGTTTCCCCATTCGGACACCCCCGGATCAAAGCTCGGTTGACAGCTCCCCGGGGCCTATCGTGGCCTCCCACGTCCTTCATCGGTTCCTGGTGCCAAGGCATCCACCGTGCGCCCTTAAAAACTTGGCCACAGATGCTCGCGTCCACTGTGCAGTTCTCAAGCAACGACCAGCCACCCATCACCCCA
>NZ_JAIXMK010000217.1:0-245 GCF_020328095.1 Streptomyces sichuanensis | reverse complement strand
GTTCCTGGTGCCAAGGCATCCACCGTGCGCCCTTAAAAACTTGGCCACAGATGCTCGCGTCCACTGTGCAGTTCTCAAGCAACGACCAGCCACCCGTCACACCCTGCCGAAGCAGACCTTTACCGGGGCCGGCGTCAGAAGGTTCAGACCGAAGTCCGTACCCTCAGATACCCAACAGCGTGCCCGGCCCAGCCACTCCCTCATCCTGTGTTCCACGCCGAAGCAGTACTAACAGAGAGATCGCG
>NZ_JAIXMK010000215.1:0-5892 GCF_020328095.1 Streptomyces sichuanensis | reverse complement strand
TGCGCCCCTGGCCGTCCTGCAGCCCGGGGTGGCGGTCAGTGCCGGCTTCGAGGTGAGCCTGCCGCTTCTGCTGACCGGCGTGGTCCTGCTGCGGTATCCGCAGCTGCACGCGGTGGCGGGGGTGGCCGCGGTGGTGCTGGCCCTGCTGGCCCTGCTCACCTGCAACATCGGAGGGCTCCTGCTCGGCACCGTTCTCGGGGTGGCCGGCGGCTGCCTGGCGTTCTCCTGGGTGCCGCCCGCCGTGCCCGGCCCGTCACCGGACTGAGGCCGACCGCCCGTCACGGGACCGAGGCCCGACCGCCCGTCACCGGGCCGAAGCCCCCTCCCGTCCCCAGGCCGAAGGCCGATCGCCCCACCCCGGGACAGGGTCCGACCACCCCGGTCCCGGGCCGAGGCCCGGCCACCGCGCGTACCCGCGTTCCCCTCTCGCCCCCGGGAGAGTCATGACCTCCTCCTCCGTCTACGCCAGGGCCGGCATCCACAACCGGCGGCTGCGCGCCGGATACCAGGTGTGCCGGCGCACGTTCCGGCGCAACAACAGCACCTACTACGCGCTCGGTCACCTCCTGCCCCGCGCCGTGCGCCCCGCCGTGTGGGCGCTGGCCGCGGCCGCGCGCGTCATGGACGACCTGGCGGACAACGGCCCGGACGGGCCACGCGAGCGGGCCGCCCGCGTGGCCGCCTGGTCGGCGGCCTACCGCACGGACCTGCACCGCGGCGACAGCGCCGACCCGGTGCGGCGGGCGCTGGTGCACACGGTGCGGACCTGGGGCCTGTCCCCCGGCGAACTGGAGTCGGTCTTCGCCGAGCAGTACCGCGACCCCGGGCGCAGCGCGCCGCGCACGTGGCGGGAGTGGATCGACTACAGCCGGTCCGTCAACAGCGTCTACGGCAGTCAGGTTCCCGCGCTGCTGTCCCGGCTCGGGCTGTCCCTGGTCGCGCACGCACGGCACATGGAGGAGTACCACACGTGGCTGCAGGGCGTGCAGCTGACCGACGACCTGGAGGACCTGCACGAGGACCTCGCCCGTGGGCACCTCAGGCTTCCCGTGGAGGCGCTGGAGGAGTTCGGCGTGCGTGCCGAGGACCTGCGGGCACGCCGCTGGACGCCGGCGGTCGACGCGCTGGTGCGCTCCCTGGTCGGCCGGGCCCGCCGCTGGCTCGACCAGCCGGAGCTGGTCTTCGGTCCGGTGCCGGGTCTGGCGGTGTTCGTCCAGGCGACGGCGCAGGTGCTGTTCCTGCGGCTGGAAGCCGTCGAGCGGGCGGGTGCCGCGCTGCTGCACCGCAGGCCGCGTCTGCCGTGGGCCGCCCGGCGGCGCATCCTGGCCCGCGGCCGTGCCAAGGCGGCGCTCATCTGGTGGCTGACGCCCCTCTCGCCCCCACCGCTCGTTCCCCCGCCCGATGCGGCGCACCGGCGCGCCGACCGGCTCCTCGGCTCCCGGACCGCGCCCCTGGCTCCCCCGGTGCCGCCGCGGCCCCATCCGTCCGGTGCCCGGCCGCCGGACTTCGCGCCGGGCGCGCTGCCGCGGCACGTGGCGATCGTGATGGACGGCAACGGCCGCTGGGCCACCGAGCGCGGGCTGCCCCGCACCGACGGGCACCGGGCGGGGGCCGAGGCCCTGCGCGACGTGGTGCACGGCGCTCTGGAGGCCGGGCTGCCGCATCTGACGGTGTACGCGTTCTCCACGGAGAACTGGAGCCGCTCCTCCGCCGAGACCGACGCCCTCATGGGCCTGCTGCGCGAGCACCTCGACGACGAGGACCTGTGGTGTCTGGACGTGCGCGCGCGCTGGGCGGGCGTGCCCGACGGCCTGCCGGAGGACCTGGTGCAGGCGTTCCTGGAGCGCGAGCGGGCAACCGGCGGGCGCACCGGCCTGCTCCTCACCGTGTGCGCCAATTACGGCGGCCGGGCGGAGCTGGCCCAGGCGGCCCGGGCCCTCGCCGGTGCGGCCGCCGCCGGGCACGTCGACCCCGCCCGCGTCACCGAGCAGCAGCTGGCCCGTTATCTGCCGCTGCCCGACATGCCCGACGTGGACCTGTTCTGGCGCACCGGCGGGGAGCAGCGCACGTCCAACTTCCTGCCCTGGCACAGCATCTACGCCGAGCTGCTCTTCACCCCCGCCTACTGGCCCGACGTCGACCGCCGGGACCTGTGGGAGGCGATGGCCGCCTACGCCCGGCGGCAGCGCCGCTACGGCTCCGCTCCCGCCGCCGGCGCTCAGGTCCCGGGCTTGCGCCCGTAGACGTACACGTCGTCACCGTTCTTCAGCAGCGACCAGTACGACTTTGCGTCGGCACGCCGCATGTTCACGCAGCCGTGGGAGCCGGGCGCCGACCAGACGCTGCCGTCGATGGCGTGGAACGCCTGCCCGCCGTCGAAGAACTGGCTGTAGGGCATGCGGACCTTGTAGATCGTCGACCAGTGGTCGATGCTCCGCCAGTAGACGCTCTTGAGTCCGGTGCGCGTCTCGTAGCCGTCGCGGCCGGACCGGATGGGGACGGGCCCGAACTTCAGCTTCTTGCCGTCCTGGATCCAGCTCAGCTGGCGGGTCAGGTCGACGCAGGCGATGCGTCCCTTGTTCGTCGGGCAGGCGCCGGACGCGTTGGGGTTGTTGCCGGCCTCCCGCTGCTTGGCGACCACCTCCATCACGGACCACGTCACCGGGCCGGCGTAGCCGATGGCGGGGCTTATCCCGTGGCCGAGCTGGAAGTCGCGTATCGCCCGGCAGTCGGCGGCCGACTGCTTGCCGTCGACGGGACGGCCGAGGAAGCGCTCCGCCTTGGCCTGGTACGGCCCGGTCCCGGCGGTGCACGCGGAGCCTGCGGCCTGCGCGGTCCCGCCCATGGCCACGGTCAGGGGAGCGGCCAGGCCGGCCGCTCCCAGGAGGACGCCGAGGCGGCGAACCATCGTCTTTCTCAGGGGACTTGTCATGCCCGTTATGACCAACGGGGCGCCTGGTTGGTTGCGCGCGGGCAGCCGGCACGTGAACGTTCAGGCCGCCGCGCCGAGCGTGCGGACCTTCGTGCGGGCGTCGAAGCCGGAGCGCGGGGCGCCGCCGGGGCCGCTGCCGGGTGTGCCCACGTACAGCCAGCCGAGCAGTTGTTCCCCCGCGCCCACCCCGACGCAGTGGCGCACGGCGGGCGCGTCGACGGCCCGGCCCGTGCGCCAGATGGCGCCCCAGCCGCGGCTGTGCAGCAGCAGGTGCAGGTTCTGGACCACGGAGACCGTGGCGGCCAGCTGTTCCCACACCGGCACCTTGGGATGGTCGGGGCGGGGGCAGAAGACGATCGAGACCAGCAGCGGGGCGCGCAGGGGCTTGGCGCGGGCCCGCTCGGCGGCGGCGGCGTCCGTCGCGGCCTCCGCGAGGGCGGCACCCAGGAGTTCGCGCTGGGCGTCCCGGACGAGGACCAGCCGCCATGGTCTGAGCAGCCCGTGGTCGGGGGCGGCCGAGGCCGCCTGGATCAGTTCCAGCAGGGCGGCGTCGTCCGGTGCGGGGGGCACGAGCCGGGTGGCGCTGCGCCGGGTCAGCACGGCCTCCAGAACGTCCATGGCAAACCTCCCTTTTGTCGCGAAGATAAAGGATGGACGGGCCGCGCACGTGTCACCGCTCCGATTCGCCGTCCGGGGCGCTCCCCGGCCTTGACCTCAAGTTGACTTGAGTTTCTACGGTGCTCTTCGAGACGCAAGCGCACAGTAGGGACTTCGACGATGACGCAGACCACCCTCACGAGAGCGGGCCGCCCGGCGGCCCCGGCCGCCGCCCCCACCGGGCGGACGGCGCCCGGCGACGCGCGCCGCTGGTGGGGCCTGGCGGTGCTCGGCCTCTCCCAGCTGATCGTCCTGCTGGACGGCACGGTCGTGAACATCGCCCTGCCGTCCGCCCAGGCCGACCTGGGCATCGGCGACGGGGCACGGCAGTGGGTCATCACCTCCTACGCGCTCGCCTTCGGCGGCCTGCTGCTCCTGGGCGGCCGGATAGCCGACCTGATGGGCCGCAAGCGCACCTTCCTGACCGGCGTCGCCGGGTTCGGCCTGGCGTCGGCCGTCGGCGGCGCCGCGGACAGTGCGGGCATGCTCTTCGCCGGCCGTGCCCTGCAGGGCGCCTTCGCGGCGCTGATCGTGCCCGCCGCCATGTCCCTGCTGACGACCACCTTCACCGATCCGCGGGAGCGCGGCAGGGCGTTCGGCGTCTTCGGCGCCATCGCCGGCGCGGGGGCCGCGGCCGGCCTGCTCATCGGCGGGCTCGTCACCCAGTACCTGGACTGGCGCTGGTGCATGTACATCGCCGTGCCCGTCGAGGTGGTCGTCCTGATCGCCGCCGTGCCGCTGCTGTCCGACACCGGCCGGCACGCCGGAGGCCGCCTGGACGTGCCGGGGGCCGTCCTCGGCACGGCCGGCCTGGCCGCGATCGTCTACGGGCTGGGCGAGGCCGAGTCCCGTGGCTGGGGCGACCCGCTGGTGCTGGGCCTGCCGGCCGGCGGCGTGCTCCTGCTCACGGCGTTCGTGCTGTGGCAGGCCCGGGCGCCCCACCCGCTGCTGCCGCTGCGCATCGTGCGGGACCGGCGGCGCGCGGGAGCCCTGCTGACGGCGGGTCTGGCACCGGTCGCGATGTTCGGCGTGTTCCTCTTCATGACCTACTACCTGCAGGTCGTCCTCGGCTACTCCGCCGTCCGCACCGGCCTGGCCTTCCTTCCCCTGACCGCGGCGATGATCACGGGCTCCACGCAGCTGGCCGCCCGGCTGGTGCCGTTCGTGGCACCGCGCACGCTCGTGGTGCCGGGGCTCCTGACGGCCGCGACCGGCCTGCTCGTCCTGGCGCAGGCCGGTACCGGCACCCCGTACGCGACGCGGGTGCTGCCCGGGCTGGTGCTGCTGGGCCTGGGCATGGGCACCACGATGATGACGGTGATGGCCACGGCAACGGCGGGCGTCGACCCGCAGGACGCCGGGGTGACGTCGGCGATGGTGAGCACGGCGCAGCAGGTGGGCGGCGCGGTCGGCACGTCCGTCCTCAACTCGGTGGCGGCGGGCGCGACGCAGAGCTGGCTCGCCGGTCACCCGGGGGCCCCGGTGGCCGAGGCCACGGTGCACGGCTTCTCGACCGCGCTGTGGTGGGTGGCGGGTCTGCTGGTGCTGACCGCGGTGCCGGCCGGGATCCTGCTGCGCAGCGGCGGCCCGCTGCGGGGGGCCGGCCGGGCGTAGGGCCCGACGGAACCGGGGGCGGCTCCCGTGCGGGAGCCGCCCCCTTTTCCCTGCCGGTCGCGCACCACAGGATCAGTCCGGCTGGTCACCACAGGAGCAGTCCCCACAGCAGGCCGATGCCCGCCATCGTCCAGGCCACGTAGTCGCCCACGTGGCCGGAGTGCAGGCGGCGCAGGGGCGGCGCCCAGCCGCCCGAGGGGAGCAGGCGGTGCGCGGCGAGGACGGCCAGCCCGGTCGCCAGGGCGGCGGAGAGCAGGCCGAGGCCCGCGCCGGTCCACGTCCACCACTCCCCCGCATGGGCCGGGTACGGGCCGCCGGGCCCGCCGTCCAGCACCATGGCGGCGTAGCCCGCGTGGTCCATGAAGGCCCCGGCGGCCGCTCCCACCGCGGGAGGCAGCGCCGGGACCGTGCCCACCGCGAGGGAGCCGGCCAGCAGGAGGGCGGCGACCGTCACCATCGGCCGGGGCAGCAGGCGCAGCCGGCGGCCCGTCTCCGGTTCCTCCTCGTCGCCGGCCGTCTCCGGCTCGTCCTCGCCGTCCCCCTCCGCCTCCCGTTCGCTGTCCCCCGCGCCCAGGAAGACCCGTGCGGCCACCCGCAGCACCGCGCCCCCGGTGACCGCCGAGACGAGCACGAACAGCACCGGCAGCCAGGGGGCCTGCTCCTCCACCAGGGCCTTGCCCAGTCCCGTG
>NZ_JAIXMK010000214.1:0-6305 GCF_020328095.1 Streptomyces sichuanensis | reverse complement strand
CTCGGCGGCGCGCGGGTGGTCGCCGGCCAGCCGGGCGAGGTCGGCGCGGACCTCGATCCACAGGCCGGCCTGCGGGCTGTGCGGGCCGTGCCGGCGCAGCGCCTGCTGCTCCCAGGCGGCCGCCATGGCGGCGGCCTCGTTGTGCCGGCCGGCCTGGGCGGCGGCGAGGATGCGCGGCAGCGGGTCCTCCTCCTCGGGCGCGGGGGCCGGGACCGCGACGGCCGCAGGCGCCGGAACGGGCGCCGGCGCGGAGGCGGCCGCGGGGGCCGGGGGTGCGGCGGGGGCCGGGGCGGCGCGGTTGGCGAGGACGGGGCCGGCCGTGCCGTGGCGGAGGTCCAGGAAGCCCTCGGGGAGCCCGGCCTGAGCCAGCGCCAGCTGGTGGAGGAGGGCGGGGTCGAGGGTGGGGCCGGCCGCGGGGTGCCCGACGGACAGCGCGGTCAGGAAGGAGCGGGTGTAGGGCCCGGCCTCCTGGGCGGGCCGGTCCGGGGTGGGGTGGACCACCCCGCAGAGCGGCAGGCCGCCGGCGAGGCGTCCGTCGCGGGCCGCGGCGCTCACGTGCGGCCAGGCGTGGGCGTCGGCCTCGGCGTCGACGAGCAGCAGGGTGGGCCCGGCGTGCTCGCGCAGCGCCCGCAGCAGCCACTCCCAGGGCAGGCCGGTGTAGCGGACGGTGGCGGCGGTGCTCTCCCGCAGGGCCAGGTGCAGCTCGGTGCTGCGCCGGGCGGGGACCATCAGGTGCCCGGTGACCCACACCAGCAGCGGCCCGGGCACCCGGACGGCGTCCTGGAGGTAGGCCAGCACGCTCTGCGGGCCGGCCATGGCCGGGAGCTGCACCACGTCGGCCGAGGCGGCGGCGAGGAATCCGCGCGGGCTCGCGCCCGCGATGGCGTGCGCGGTCGGGTTGGGCAGGGCGCCGCGCCGCCCGTCGGGGGTGCCGTCCAGCAAGAGAACACAGCCATGGGTCGGGTGGTCCAACGCGTTCTTCCTTCCGGCCGTTACGTGAGCCCGTGACGCAACTCTAGGCGCCGGTCCGGGCCCCCAGGCCGGCTTTCTCCACCACTTCCGGCCCCCGTCTCCGCGAAATCCGACATCAGCCCACATATAAGTCATATGAGAAGTGTGTTTTTCGGTGCTTTCGGCGGAGAAGCGGAGTGGTGGCGTGCGGACACACCGGGGAAGGGCCGTGCTGGCGGTCATGGGACTCATATCGGGGGTCGCGGCGGGCTGTTCCCCGCCCGACGGCGCGCTGCGGGCGGCCGGGCCCCCGCGCGCGCCGGCCCCGGCCCGGAGCGGGTTCACGCTGGTGGCCACCGGGGACGTGCTCCCCCACGACTCGGTGATCCGGCAGGCGCGGGAGGACGGCGAGCGCTCGGGAACGGGCCACGACTTCCGCCCGATGCTCGCGGGCGTCAAGCACGTCGTCTCCGGCGCCGACGTGGCCATCTGTCACATGGAGACGGTGTACGGGGAGGAGAAGGGGCCGTTCAGCGGCTGGCCCGCGTTCGTCTCACCGCCGCACGTGGCCCGGGCACTGAAGGAGACCGGGTACGACTCGTGTTCGACGGCCTCCAACCACACGCTGGACGCGGGCGAGGACGGGGTGCGGCGCACCCTGGACGCGATGGACCGGGTGGGCCTCCGGCACACCGGATCGGCCCGGTCCGCCGCCGAGGGCGCCCGGGTGAACCTGCTGCAGGCGGGCCCGGCCCGCGTCGCCCAGCTGTCCTACACCTACGCCACCAACGGCATACCGGTGCCGCAGGGCCGCCCCTGGACGGTCAACCTCATCGACAGGGACCGCATCCTCGCCGACGCCCGTGCCGCCCGGAAGGCGGGGGCGGACGTCGTGGCGGTCAGCCTGCACTGGGGCACCGAGTGGCAGCAGGAGCCCGACGAGCAGCAGCTGACGCTGGCGCGGCAGCTGACGGCGGCCACCACCGGCGGCCGCCCGGACGTCGACCTGATCCTGGGCACGCACAACCACGTGCCGCAGGCGTACGAGAAGGTCAACGGCACCTGGGTCGTCTACGGGATGGGCGACCAGCTCGCCGGCGAGATGTTCAACCCCGAGGGCGCCCGGGACGACCGGGGCAACCAGAGCTCCATCGCCCGCTTCACCTTCGCCCCTCCCGCGCGGCGCGGGGAGCGCTGGCGGGTGGTCAGGGTGGAGTTCCTGCCGCAGCTGACCGACCTGCGGGACCACTACCGGGTGCTCGACCTGGGCCGGGAGACCGCCGGGCGACCGGGCCGGCCGGAGCTGGCCGACGCCCGGGAGCGGATCCGCCGGGCCGTCCTCTCCCGCGGCGCCGGCAAGGACGGCCTGACCATGGCCGACTAGCCGGACCGCCGGCAGCCGGGCGGTCCGGCCCCGTCAGGGCCGCCCGGTGCCGGGTCCCGGACCCGCGCCGCTCAGCCCATGGCCGCGCG
The DNA here is from genome assembly GCF_020328095.1 of Streptomyces sichuanensis. Lineage (NCBI taxonomy): Bacteria > Bacillati > Actinomycetota > Actinomycetes > Kitasatosporales > Streptomycetaceae > Streptomyces > Streptomyces sichuanensis. Next base: position 3,881 of record NZ_JAIXMK010000214.1, on the reverse strand, counting down.
GGTCTGCGGGTCGTCCAGCGCCTTGTGGCTGACGGTCCTGCAGTACGAGACCTCCCCGGTGTTCTCGATGTACTTCGCCGCGACCCAGGTCGTGCGGTCCCGCAGCATGTACCAGATCGGGTTTCCCCCCACCTCCTGCGCGCGGACCTTGCAGCGCAGCGCGGCCTGGCCGTGGAATTTGAGCATGCCTCTCGGAGAGGAGTCGGTGCTCGGGTACGCCCGCTCGACGATGCCGGTGGACGCGACGACCGTGCCGTAGGGCCGGCCCGGCGGCGCCGCCTGGACGGGGACGGCGGCGAGCAGGGATCCGCCGAGGGCGGCGACCGCGATCACACCGGCCGAGAACTTCCTGCTGCGGATCGCGAAGGTACTGAACATGGGAACTCCCTCGATGCGAAGTGGATCACGCATTGCCCAGGTTCCACATGAAATGTCGACCTAAACACAAATCAAGGTGACGACCCGGATGGCGGATCGGCCTGCGGGGCCCCCTCGTCCCGGTCGCCGGCCCTGCGGGCCCGGCTCGGCTGCACGCGCTTGGGCTCGCCCTTCATCTTCGGGTGCTCGGGCGGGTAGGGCAGGTCGCCCAGCCCGTGCTCGCGCTCGTCGCGGTCGGCCAGTTCGAGCGCCGCCCGCAGCCCGCAGGGTTCGGCGTCCATGCCGGCGTGCACGTCGCCGACGTCGGCGAAGCGGGCGGGCATCGTGCCCAGGTCGAAGTCCTCCGGCAGGGCGTCGGCCACCTCGTCCCAGCGCAGCGGCGCGGAGACCGGGGCGTGCGGCCGCGGGCGCACGGAGTAGGCGCTGGCGATGGTGCGGTCGCGGGCGGTCTGGTTGTAGTCGACAAAGATCTTTTTCCCGCGTTCCTCCTTCCACCAGGCGGTGGTGATGCGCTGCGGCGCCCGCCGCTCCAGCTCCCGGGCGACGGCGATGGCGGCGCGGCGCACCTGCACGAACGTCCACTCGGGGGTGATGGGCACGAAGACGTGCAGGCCGCGCCCTCCGGAGGTCTTGGGCCAGCCGGTCAGGCCCAGCCCCGCGAGGACGTCCCGCAGTTCGAGTGCGGCGCGGACCGCGTCGGCGTACTCGGTGCCGGGCTGCGGGTCGAGGTCGATGCGCAGTTCGTCGGGGTGGTCGGTGTTGGCGCGCCGCACCGGCCAGGGGTGGAAGGTCAGGCACCCCAGGTTCGCCGCCCACAGGACGGCCGCGGTCTCGGTGGGGCAGATCTCGTCGGCGTACCGGCCGCTGGGGAAGGCGATGCGGCCGGTGGGGATCCACTCGGGGAGGTTCTTGGGCGCCCGTTTCTGGAAGAACGACTCCCCCGTCACCCCGTCGGGGTAGCGCTCCAGGGTGGTGGGCCGGTCCCTGAGGGCGCGCAGGATGCCGTCGCCGACGCTCAGGTAGTAGGTGGCGAGGTCGTACTTGGTGAACCCGCGCTCGGGGAAGTAGACCTTGTCCGGGTGGGACAGCCGTACCGTCCGCTCGCCGACGGTGAGCTCCAGGGAGTCTGCCATGCGTGTCACGCTAGGCCGAACGGGAGGGGCGCGCCTGTCGGGCGGGCCCGGGGCGCGCTCCCGCGCGCACAATCCAGGGCATGGACCTTCCGGTGATGCCCCCCGTGGCGCCCATGCTGGCCAAGCCGGCGGCGAGGATCCCGCCCGGCATGCAGTACGAGGCCAAGTGGGACGGCTTCCGGGCCGTCGTCTTCCGCGACGGTGACGAGATCGAGCTCGGCAGCCGGACCGGGAAGCCGCTGACCCGCTATTTCCCCGAGCTCGTGGACGCCCTGCTGGGGCAGTTGCCGCGGCGCTGCGTCCTGGACGGGGAGATCGTGATCGCCCGTGGGGGCCGCCTGGACTTCGACGCGCTGCTGGAGCGCATCCACCCGGCCGACTCGCGGGTCCGCCTCCTGGCGGGGACGACCCCGGCGAGCCTCATCGCCTTCGACCTGCTCGCCCTGGGCGACGCGTCCTTGATGGACACGGCCCAGCGCGAGCGCCGCGAGGCGCTGACGGACGCCCTGCGCGGCGCCCACGACCCGGTCTTCACCGCCCCCGTCACCTACGACCTCGACGTGGCCGGGGGCTGGTTCGAGCAGTTCGAGGGGGCGGGCCTGGACGGAGTGATCGCCAAGCCGCCGGACCTTCCCTACCGGCCGGGCGAGCGGGTCATGGTCAAGGTCAAGCACGAGCGGACCGCCGACTGCGTCGTGGCGGGCCTGCGGCTGCACAAGAGCGGCCCGGTGGTCGGCTCGCTGCTGCTGGGCCTGCACGACGCGGCCGGGCGGCTGCAGCACGTCGGCGTCTGCGCGTCGTTCCCCATGCGCCGCCGCCAGGAGCTGATGACCGAACTGGAGCCGCTGCGGATGCCGTCCGCGGCCGGGCACCCGTGGGAGGAGTGGGCCAGCGCCGAGGCCCAGGCCGCCGGCCGGCTGCCCGGCGGCCCCAGCCGCTGGACGGGGAAGAAGGACCTGTCCTGGATCGCGCTGCGCCCGGAGCGGGTCGTCGAGGTCGCCTACGACCACATGCAGGGCGACCGCTTCCGCCACACGGCGCAGTTCCGCCGCTGGCGCCCGGACCGCACGCCGGAACAGTGCACGTACGCGCAGCTGGAGGAGCCGGTCGGCTACGACCTGGCCGAGGTCCTCGGCACTGCGTGACGCAGGGTCAGCGCACGCCCTCCCCTCGGAGCAACCCGGCCCCCGTACGGCCCAGCAAATCAGGAACTGACGGGACGCCGGCTCCGAGGCTGGGGAGAACTCCTGAACCCCGTGGGAGAGGTGGTGCTCATGGCAAGGATTCCGACGGCCCGCCCGGCCTGCGGTGCACGGCACCGGGCCGCCGTACTGGCCTGCGCGGGCGCCGTGTGCCTGCCGTTGTGCGCGGGCGCCGCCGTGGCGTCCGGTTTCACCGACGGGCCCGGCTCCCCCTTCTGGGCCGAGCCCGTGAACCGGCCGGCGCAGCAGGCACGCATCTGGCAGGAGCGGGGACGGGACGAGGACGCGGAGGCGGTGCAGCGCATCGCCGAGCAGCCCACGGCCGTCTGGATGACCGGCGAGGACCCCCGTGAGCAGGTCGAACGGGTCACCGAGGCGGCCGAACGCGCCGGCCGCATCCCGCTCCTGGTCGCCTACAACATCCCGCACCGCGACTGCGGCCAGTACTCCTCCGGCGGCGCCCGCGACGCCGGCGCCTACCGCGCCTGGGTGGCCCGTGCCGCGGCCGGCATCGGCGAGCGCCGGGCGTGGGTGGTCCTCGAACCCGATGCGGTCGCCCAGTGGGCCGCGGGTTGTCTGCCGCAGGAGGCGAGGGCCGGGCGGCTGGGGCTCCTGGCCGAGGCGGTACGGACGTTCAAGGCGCAGCGCGGCACCTCGGTGTACATCGACGCCGGCAACGCGGGCTGGATCTCCGACCAGCAGTTGCTGGCCGACGCGCTGAAGAAGGCGGGGATCGCGGAGGCGGACGGCTTCGCGCTGAACGTCTCCAACTTCCACACCACGCCCGTCACGCGGGCCTACGGCCACCAGCTGTCGGACCGGCTCGGCGGCGCCCACTTCATCATCGACACCAGCCGCAACGGCAAGGGGCCGCTGCCTCCGGCGCTGCCCTCCGAGGGCGGCGACGAGGCGTGGTGCAACCCGCCCGGCCGGGCGCTGGGCACGCCGCCCACCACCGCCACCGGAGACCCGCGGATCGACGCGTTCGTCTGGATCAAGCGGCCCGGGGAGTCGGACGGCTCCTGCCGCGGCGCTCCGCAGGCCGGGCGCTGGTGGAACGAGTACGCCCTGGGCCTGGCCACGGCGTCGCCCGCCCCGGCCCGGTGACCGGGCCCCCTCCCCCGGTCCCGGCCCTCAGCGGACGTGCACCCAGGCCGCCCGCGAGGGC
>NZ_JAIXMK010000213.1:0-6339 GCF_020328095.1 Streptomyces sichuanensis | reverse complement strand
GGGCGGGGGCCGGCGTCGTCGTCCGGGCGGCGGGCGGCGGGCGGGGTGAGGCCGGACATGTAGCCGGTGGCGGAGTGGGTGTGCCCGGCGGGCGCGGTGGGTGCGGCGGGCGGCGTCCGGTCGCGCTGGGCGCCGATGACGCCCCAGCCGAGGACGGGCTCGCGCTGCTCGGGGTGGCCGGAGCGGGCGGAGGGGCGGGCCGCCTCCTCCTGGCCGGGGCCGGCGCCGGGACCGGCGCCCGAGCCGAGGCCCGCGCTGTAGCCGGCGTCGTAGTCGGGGCCGAAGCCGGCGTCGAAGCCGGGGCCCGCGTCGTAGCCGGGACCGGCGTCCCGGCCGGGGGCGAATCCGGCGTCGAAGTCCGCCGCGAGCTCCGCGGCGTCGGTGCCGGAGGCGGCGCCGCGCCGGCGCCCGCTGCCCGGGCCGGGCACCGGGGTCACCGCCTCGGGGGCGCGGCCGTGCACGGTGGGCCCCTGGCCCTCCGGGGCGCGGCGGCGGCCCGTACCGGGGGCGGCAGCGGCGGACCCGAAGCGGGTCCGTTCGGCGCGTGCGCTGTGTTTACCCACGGGGCGGGGCGCTCCGTTCCGGTGTCGTGGCAGTGTCCGCGAGCAGTTCCCGGAAGGCGCGAGCCACCACGTCCGGGTCCTCCATCATCGCGACATGGCCCGCCTGGAGAAGCGTCAGCAGCCGCGAGTCGCGGAATGCCTTGCTCGCACGGTGGGCCATGCGGAGGGAGACGAGCTGGTCGCGCGCTCCGTACACGAGCAGAGTAGGGGCAAGGACCTTCTCCGCCTGACGCCACAGCGAATGCTGTCCGCCGAGCGTGTACGCGTCGACGATGCCGCGGGCCGAGCGGGCCATGACGTCCCAGAAGTAAGGGAGCTCCAGCCTGCGCTCGTACTCGGCGACGGCGAGGGCGAAGCCTTCGGGCGTCACCAGTGCGGGATCGCCGTAGCACAGGGCGAGCACCTCGCGGGTGCGGCGTTCGGGCGTCCAGTCCTTGGTGGCCCGGGCGAAGAGGGAGACGACGCCGGGCACGGCGAGCAGGGCGGTGGGCACCGCCGTGCGCTGGGGCCGCAGCTCTGGCAGGGCGGGTGAGACGAGGGTGAGCGTGCGGACCAGGTCCGGACGGACGGCGGCCACGCGGGTGGCGACGGCCCCGCCCATGGAGTTGCCGATGAGGTGGACCGGACCGCGGGCGGTGGCGTCGAGGTAGCGGATGACCACGCGCGCGTACCCGGTGATGGAGTAGTCGCCGTCCTCGGGCGGCGGGGCGTCCCCGAAGCCGGGCAGGTCCAGGGCCTCGCAGTCGACGACGTCCGTGAGCCGCTCCATCAGCTCGGACCAGTTCTGCGAGGACCCGCCGAGGCCGTGCAGGCACAGGGCGGGCGGCAGCGCGCCGGGCGCGCCGGCGGACGGGCGGGAGCGCACGGTCAGCGTGATCCCGGGCAGGGCCACCGTGCGCAGCTCCTCCCCCGCGCTGACCCGCGAGGAGCGCGTGGGCGGCACCACGGGCACGGCGCGGGCATCCGGCGACTCGGTCGAAGACATGCGGGCAATGTTACGAGACGATCACGCCCGAACCTTTGTGGCGGCGGTCACAGATCGCCTGGCGGTCGTCAGCGCCGTCTCCTAGGCTGCAAGCAGGTGTATGAAGGAGTACCGAGGGCGCCATCCCGGATACCGGAAAGGGATCCCGTATGCCTGTCGACCCGACCGATCCCGATACCTTCGAGGACGAGGACGAGGACGCCGTCGTGCTCACCACCGACGTGGAGGCGCCGGAGGCCGATGCCGCCGAGCAGCACGCCGACCTCGCTCCGCAGCGCGACGACCGGCTGGAGCACATCGACCGCGACGTGGCCAACGAGGCCGACCGCGCCGAGCAGGCGCGGGTGGTGGAACTGGACGAGGACGACTACCGCTGACCCTCCCCCGGGGCCCGGGCCGGGCGTACTGCCTGGATTGGGGGGTTTGTCGACTTCCCACAGCGTCCGGTCCGTGAAATTCTCCGCTCCGACCACGCACGGCCCGGTTACCCAAAAGTACGATGGCGGGCGCGGTGCACACCGTGCACGGAACGAACATGGGAGGCGGCGTGACAGCCATCGAGCAGACCGAGGCGCGCCCGCGGGGCACGCGCCTGCCGCGCCGAGCCCGACGCAACCAGCTCCTGGGCGCCGCCCAGGAGGTCTTCGTGGCGCAGGGGTACCACGCCGCGGCGATGGACGACATCGCCGAGCGCGCGGGCGTCAGCAAGCCGGTGCTCTACCAGCACTTCCCCGGCAAGCTGGACCTCTACCTGGCGCTGCTGGACCAGCACTGCGAGAACCTCCTGCAGGCCGTCCGCACCGCGCTCGCCTCCACCTCCGAGAACAAGCTGCGTGTGGCGGCCACCATGGACGCCTACTTCGCCTACGTCGAGGACGAGGGCGGCGCCTTCCGCCTGGTCTTCGAGTCCGACCTGACCAACGAGCCGGCCGTGCGCGAGCGCGTCGAGCGGGTGTCGCTGGAGTGCGCCGAGGCGATCAGCGACGTGGTCGCCGAGGACACCGGCCTGTCGAAGGACGAGGCCATGCTGCTGGCCGTGGGCCTGGGCGGCGTGTCCCAGGTCGTCGCCCGCTACTGGCTCTCCAGCGAGAGCGCCGTCCCGCGCGAGACGGCGGTCCAGCTGCTGACGTCGCTGGCGTGGCGCGGCATCGCCGGCTTCCCGAAGGTCGCGCACGAGCAGCACTGAACCGCTCCGCGGCGGTGTTCGCTGCGAGCGTGCGGGCGGGGGCCCGGCTCGCCCCCGTACCGGGCTAATGTGTGGAACGTACGGCGCGGCTGGCCGCGCACCCCTTCCCGGGGCTTCGCCACGGGGACCGCAACCTTCGGAGGGACAGACCGTGGAGGTCAAGATCGGCGTGCAGCACGCGCCCCGCGAGATCGTTCTGGAGAGCGGGCTGGCTGCCGAGGAAGTAGAGCGCGCGGTGGCCGAGGCGCTCGCCGGCAAGGCACAGCTGCTGAGTCTGGTGGACGACCGTGGCCGCAAGGTGCTGGTCCCGGCCGACCGGCTGGCGTACGTCGAGATCGGCGAGCCGACCGTCCGGAAGGTCGGATTCGGCGCGATGTGATCGCGTGATGATCGTGTGAGGTCCGGCTCCGGCCGGACGCGAACGGCGGGGCCCCGGTGCGAAATTCACCGGGGCTCCGCCGTTGTCGTAGGTGCGGGTCGTGTGTGAATGTCGTACGTGACGCCGGACCGGTGACGAGGGTTGCTGGGCTCGGTCATGGGGTAAGACCGCTACGACCGATTTGCACCCCCTGCTTCTCGGCCACCTCATGGGAGGGAATGAGCATGATCCTCTGGGAAGCGCTCGGCTCGGTCCTGATCGGCCTCGCCGTCTCCTACGGAGCCCTGCGCTGGCTTCCCACGCGCTACGGACAGTTCCGCTCCCGCGTGCTCACCCTGGCCACCGGACCGGTCGCCGCGCTGTTCGGCGCGCTGCTGGCCCACTCGGTGCTCGGGCCGGGCCACGCCGTCGCCACCCTGGCGGTGTCCCTGGGCGTGGCCGTGGCGCTGCTCTCCCTCCTGCTGCGCCCGGCCGGCCGGGCCCGCCGCTCAGCCACGGCTTGAGGCGGGCCCGCCGGGATCCGCCGGTGGGCGGTGTCGCGACCGCCTCAGGCCGCCAGGCCCAGCGCGGCCATCCGCTTGGTGTGCGCCTCGGTGATCCGCGAGAACATCTTGCCGACCTCCGCCAGGTCGAAGCCGTCGGCCACGCCGCCCACCAGCATCGTGGACAGTGCGTCACGGTCCGCCACCACGCGCTGCGCCTGGGAGAGCGCCTCGCCCATCAGCCGCCGGGCCCACAGCGCGAGCCGCCCGCCCACGCGCGGCTCGGCCTCGATCGCGGCCCGGACCTTCTCGACCGCGAACGACGCGTGGCCGGTGTCGTCGAGCACGGTCAGCACCAGCGCGCGGGTGTCGGAGTCCAGGCGCGCCGCGACCTCGCGGTAGAAGTCACTGGCGATCGAGTCGCCCACGTACGCCTTGACCAGGCCCTCCAGCCAGTCCGAGGGCGCCGTCTGGCGGTGGAACTCGTCCAGCGCGGCCGCGAAGGGCTCCATCGCGGCGGTCGGCGGCGCGTCGATGGCCTCCAGGCGGTCGCGCAGCCGCTGGAAGTGCTGGAACTCGGCGGCGGCCATCTTGGCCAGAGCGGCCTTGTCGTCGAGGGACGGGGCCAGCTTGGCGTCCTCCGCGAGCCGCTCGAAGGCGGCCAGCTCGCCGTAGGCGAGCGCGCCGAGCAGGTCCACGACGGCCGCCCGGTACTGCGGGTCGGCGGAGGCGTGGGCCCAGTCCTGGGCGGCGATCCCGGTGTGCTCGCCGGCCGCGGTGGTGCCGGTCTCGGTGGCGTTCTCTGGCGTGTCGGGCGTCTCCATGCAGCGAACGATAGCCCGCCACGCGACACGACGAACCCCCTGGTCAGACAGTTCATCCTGATCCGGACACGCGATTGTCCGGACACACATGCGCCTTTCCGGGGTACAGTGCTAATAGGCCAGCCGAGTATTCGGCGGGCCGAACTCATGCTGTGTCTTCTGGAGGCGCGTCTTCAGGACTGCAGCGGATGCCCGGTCGGTGGCCCGATCGGCTTCCACAAAACCGACCGCCCTCCGCGCGGTACGTACGGGACGTACGCACACCAGGAGGGATCCGCTCGCGGCACGTGTGCACGAGCGAAGGCAGTGGTCCCGCGCCACCCGGCAGCCACCGGCAGCCGGCAGCACTACTGGCGCGGTCCGTACGACCCCTCGTACGACCCCCTTCGCCGCCTCGCGCCGCGTCTCACAGAAGAGGCAAGATTCTGTCCACTTTCCGAGACCTCGGGATTCTGTCCGAAACCGCCGAAGCGCTCGAAGCCGTCGGCATCGTGAATCCGTTCCCCATCCAGGAGATGACGCTCCCCGTCGCCCTCTCGGGCTCCGACGTCATCGGCCAGGCCAAGACCGGCACCGGCAAGACGCTGGGCTTCGGCCTGCCCCTGCTGGAGCGCGTCGTCGTCCCCGCGGACGTCGAGGCCGGCCGGGCCAAGCCCGAGCAGCTGACCGACGCCCCGCAGGCCCTGGTCGTCGTCCCCACCCGTGAGCTGTGCCAGCAGGTCACCAACGACCTGCTGACCGCCGGCAAGGTCCGTAATGTCCGCGTCCAGGCCATTTACGGCGGACGCGCGTACGAGCCGCAGGTCGAGGCGCTCAAGAAGGGCGTCGACGTGGTCGTCGGCACCCCCGGCCGCCTGCTGGACCTCGCCGGCCAGAAGAAGCTCAGCCTCGCGCACGTCAAGGCCCTCGTCCTGGACGAGGCCGACGAGATGCTCGACCTCGGCTTCCTGCCCGACGTGGAGCGCATCATCACGATGCTCCCCGTCAGGCGGCAGACGATGCTCTTCTCGGCCACGATGCCGGGCGCGGTCATCTCGCTCGCGCGCCGCTACATGTCGCAGCCCACGCACATCCGCGCCACCTCGCCGGACGACGAGGGCCAGACGCACGCCAACATCGCCCAGCACGTCTTCCGCGCCCACAACATGGACAAGCCGGAGATGGTCGCCCGCATCCTGCAGGCCGAGGGCCGCAACCGCGCGATGATCTTCTGCCGTACGAAGCGGACGGCCGCGGACATCGCCGAGCAGCTCACCCGTCGCGGCTTCGCCTCCGGCGCGGTCCACGGCGACCTCGGCCAGGGCGCCCGCGAGCAGGCGCTGCGCGCCTTCCGCAACGGCAAGGTCGACGTCCTCGTCTGTACGGACGTCGCCGCGCGCGGCATCGACGTCGACGACGTCACGCACGTGATCAATTACCAGTCCCCCGAGGACGAGAAGACCTACCTGCACCGCATCGGCCGCACCGGCCGCGCGGGCAAGTCGGGTACGGCCGTCACGCTGGTCGACTGGGACGACATCCCCCGCTGGAAGCTCATCAACAAGGCGCTGGAGCTCCCGTTCGACGAGCCGGAGGAGACGTACTCCACCTCCGCGCACCTGTACGAGGCGCTGAGCATCCCCGCCGGCACCAAGGGCATCCTGCCGCGCTCCGAGCGGAAGCTCGCCGGCCTCGCGGCCGAGGAGATCGAGGACCTCGGCGAGCCGGGCGGCCGCGGACGCGGCCGGGACGGCCGCCGCGGTGGCCGCGACCGTGTGGAGGAGGAGCGTCCGGCCCGTACGCGCACCCCGCGCCAGCGCCGCCGCACCCGCAACGGTGAGCCGGTGTCCGCCGAGGCCGCGTCGGCCGCCGGTTCCGGCACCCCGTCCGAGGCCCCGGCCGCCGTCCGCTCCGACGCCCCGGAGACGCCGGCCCGGCCGC
>NZ_JAIXMK010000212.1:0-6525 GCF_020328095.1 Streptomyces sichuanensis | reverse complement strand
GGCCGCTCGCCCTGCGGCAGCTCTCGCCCTGCTCGGCTGCCGCCTTGAACTCCGTCTCCGCCTGTTCGCGGGTGCGGGGGATGAGGTCGCCGCCCGCGCCCTGGGGGCAGGCGAGCGGCGCCGAGCGACCGATGCCGCGCGGGTCGAAGCCGACGAGGTCGTAGCGGTCCATGACCGCGGGCGTGGCCTCGAAGAGGCCGCCGGCGACCATGGCGGCCCCCGCCTCGCCGGGACCGCCGGGGTTGAAGACGAGCGAGCCGAGGCGCCGGTCCTGCGCACGGGCCCGCACGCGCGCGACCCGGATCCGGATGCTCCGCCCGGTGGGCGCGCCGTAGTCGACGGGCACGGTGAGCCAGGCGCACTCCGCCTCCGGGCGCGGGCCCCGGCCGCCCCGGGGTGCGTCCTCGGCGGCGCACGCCTCCCAGGCGGGACGCTGCCGGGCCAGGGCGGGCGGCAGCCCGGGCAGGTCCCTCTGCCGCCGCTCCCGCGGTGCGGCCGAGGCGGCGGGCGCGGCGGCGGAGGTGCGGCTGCCGCGGCCCTGCCGGCCGGTGTCCGGGCTGCACCCGGCGGCCAGGAGGGTGAGGGCGACGAGGGTCGCCGCGACGGTGCCGCGCCACTGGTGCATCGCACCTCACCCCTTCCGGGAACCCCGGCCCCAGTCCACTGGCCCCGGCCGCCGGGCGCAGCAGGGGAAGGGCCATCGGAATGACGCTCGCACCGGCGCGGGCCCGGTGGGGCGGGCGCGTCAGGCCGCCGGGGCGCCGAGGGCGTGGCCGGTCGTGACGTCGACGTGGGCGGGCACGGGGTCGTGACGGTCGCCGACGGTCAGGGTCCCGGACGGCTCGAACAGCAGCAGCGACGCCCCCTGCGCGGAGGACGGCTTGTGCTCCACCCCGCGCGGTACGACGAACACCGAGCCGCGCGGCAGCACGACCACCCGCTCCTCGCCCGGCTCCCCGTCGCGCAGGGCGATGTGCAGCTCTCCCTCCAGCACCATGAAGAACTCGTCGGTGTGGTCGTGGGCGTGCCAGAGGTGTTCGCCGGCCACCTTCGCGATCCGGACGTCGTAGTCGTTGACCCGGGTGACGATGCGCGGGCTCCACAGGTCGTCGAAGCCGGCGAGGGCCGCCGTCAGGTCCGTCGGTCCGGCACGTCCGCTGCCGTCGTGACGTGCGGTGTTCTCGGTTTCGGGTGTGCGTTCGTTGATCACCCGGTCATCATGGGCGGGGACGTGGGGGCTCCGCGAGTGCCAGGATGTGCACATGTCGCGTGGATCCTCTCAACACCTCCCGGGCGACCGGCCGCATCGCGTGGCCGTGCTCGTCGACCAGGGGTCGAACCCCTTCGAACTCGGCGTCGCCACGGAATTGTTCGGTCTGCGTCGCCCCGAGATCGACCGGCCGTGGTACGACTTCACGCTGTGCGCCGTCCGGCCCGAGGTCCGGATGCACGCGGGGTTCTTCACCCTGTCCGGTGTGGCCGGCCCGGAGGCCGCCGAGGCGGCGGACACCCTGATCGTGCCCAACCGGCCCGATCCCCTGGTGCCGCCCGATCCGGCGGTCCTGGACGCCGTCCGGCGGGCCGCGGGGCGGGGCGCGCGTCTGGTGAGCTTCTGCAGCGGCGCGTTCACGCTCGCCGCGGCGGGGGTGCTGGACGGGCGCCGGGCCACCACGCACTGGCGCTGGGCCGGGGAGTTCGCCGCCCGTCACCCGGCCGTCCGCCTCGCGCCGGACGTCCTCTTCGTCGACGACGGCGACGTGCTCACGGCGGCGGGCAGCGCCGCGGCGCTGGACCTCGGGCTGCACCTGATCGCGCGGGACCACGGGGCCGAGGTGGCCAACACCGTCAGCCGGCGCCTGGTGTTCGCCGCCCACCGCGACGGCGGCCAGCAGCAGTTCGTGGAACGGCCCGTGCCCGCCGTGCCGGACGCCTCCCTCGCCCCCGTCCTCGCGTGGGCGCAGCAGCGCCTGGACCGGCCGCTCGCCGTCGCGGACCTGGCCGCCCGGGCGTCGGTCAGCCCGGCCACGCTGCACCGCAGGTTCCGGGCCGAGCTCGGCACGACGCCGCTGGCCTGGCTCACGGCCGAACGCGTGACGCTCGCCCGCCGGCTGCTCGAACGCCCGGACAGCGGCATGGCTCTGGAGGCGGTGGCCCGGGCCAGCGGGCTGGGCACGGCGTCCAGTCTGCGGGTGCAGTTGCGCCGCCGCACCGGTCTCGGGCCGGCCGAGTACCGCAGGCGCTTCGGCCGGGGCTGACCGACGGCGTGCGCCCGCCCCGGCCGGCGCCTCAGCCCCGCAGCACCCTCTCCTCCACCTCCGGGTCCAGGCCCACCGGCGGCCGGTCGGCGCGGTGCGGCGGGATGCCGCCCAGGGACTGCAGCCAGGCCCAGGTGTCGGCCACCGTCCGCTCCACCGGGCGGCAGCGCAGCCCGGCGGCGAACGCCTTGTCCACACCGCCCTGGTGCAGGGTCACGTGCTGCTCGCCCGGCGGCACCCAGACCGGCAGGTGGGACCAGGGCTCGATGCCTGCGGCGAGGACCGTCTCCGGGGCGGTCCAGCACAGCTGTGCGACGCCGCCGGTGACGTGCGCGCAGGCTTCCAGCAGGTCGCCCGTGGTGGCGTGGCCCGGGCGGCTGATGACGTTGTACGGGCCGCCGAGGCCGCGGGCCGCGGCGTCCAGGGTCCAGGCGGCCAGGTCCCGGACGTCGACGTACTGCAACCCCAGGTCGCGCGGGCCCGGGGCCAGCACCGGGCCGCCGCGCGCCATGCGCAGCAGCCACCAGGGCAGGCGGCCGATGTTCTCGCCGGGGCCGAGGATCAGGCCCGCCCGCACCAGCAGCGCCCGGTCGCCGAAGACCGCGGTGGCCGCGAGCTCACCGCCCCGCTTGGCCTGCGCGTACGGCGCCTCGTCGCCCGCGTCGGGCGAGCCGTCCACCAGCGGGGCGCCCTCGCCGAGCCCGGCGGGGCGCGGGTGGCGGTAGACGGAGCCGCTGGAGACGTACACGTAGTGCCCGGCCCGGCCGGCCAGCGAGCGTGCCGCGTCCCGTACGGCGGACGGCGCCGCGGACCAGGTGTCGACGACGACGTCCCACGTGCCGTGGGCGAGGGCGGCGAGCCCGCCGTCGGCGGTGCGGTCGCCGTGCAGCGCCCGGGCACCCGGCGGCGGCTCGTGCCGCCCGCGGTGGAAGACCGTCACCTCCCAACCCCGCGCCAGCGCCTCCTCGGTGACGGCGCGCCCCACGAACTCCGTTCCGCCCAGCATCAGAAGTCTCATGCCGACGACCCTGCCCGCCGGCCCGCCGCCGGGGAAGCCCCGCATGCTCTCAGCGGAATCGCCGATGGCTGAACCCCGCCCCGGTGCTTCCGGGAACCGGCCCGCGGGCAGGGTGAGGTACGGAAGGGGAGGTGTCCATGCAACGCAGGGAGCACGAGGTACACGCGGAAGCGGTGGCGTCCGGGGGGCGGGAGGGGTCCGGCGCCGGGCAGGACGTGGTGGTCGTGGGCGCCGGCGTGGCGGGCACGAGCGTCTTCCTGCACCTGGTCCGCGCGCTCTCCCGCGCCGGCGCCGGCGCGCCGCTGCGGGTCCGGTCCGTCCACCTGGTGGACCCGCACCCGGTCGGCTGGGGGCTCGCGTTCGGCGACCGCGACCCGCTGCTGCTGTGCAACAGCGCGGCCGAGGTCAACTCCCTGCTGGCCGGGGAGCCGGCGGACTTCGTCCACCACCTGCGCGAGCACGGCTGGACGGGCGAGCCGCGGGAGTGCGTCCCACGGGCCCGGATGGCCGAGTACTGCCAGGACCGCTACGCGCAGGCGCGCAAGGAGGCCACCGCCCTGGGCGTCGAGGTGCGGCACGTGCGCGCCCGCGCCGAGGAGATCGGCACACAGCCGGACGGCCGGCGGCGGGTGCGGCTGAGCACGGGCGCGGAGCTGGCGGCCGACGCGGTCGTGGTCTGCACGGGCGTCCACCGGCCGCGCGTCCCGGACGGCTTCGTGGGCCTCACCGGCCATCCGCGCTACCTCGACAGCCCCTACCCCGCCGGCCGGCTCCGCCGAGAGCTGCCGCCCGGCGGCCGCGTCCTGGTGCTCGGCACCCGCCAGTCGGCCGTCGACGCGGCGCTGGTGCTGTGCCGCGACGGCCACCGGACCGTCATGACCTCCCCCTCGGGCCTGCTGCCGTCCGTGCGGGTGTCGCTGGGGGCGCCCGCACGCGACTTCCCTCCGCTCGACCGCATCGCCCGTCTCGACCCCGACGACCCCCTGCTGCCGGACAAGATCCAGCGCTGCACGGTCGAGGCCGTGCGGCTGCTGAGCCGGCGTCCGCTGCGCCGGCAGACCTCGGCCGCGCCCGATCCGGTACAGCGGCTGCGGGAGGAGACGGCCCTGGTGGACGCGGGCGTCAGCGCCTGGCCCGGGGTGGTCGTGGCGGCGCTCGAAGCGGTCATCGCGCTGAGCGCCACACTGCCGGCGCCGCGCCGGGAGGCGCTCATGGAGCGCTTCGCCTGGTTCGTCTCCCGCTATGCCACAGCCATGACGGTCGTCAACGCCCGCCGGCTGCTCACGCACTTCGCCACCGGAGCGCTGCGGCTGGCCCATCCCTATCCGGTCGCCGTCGCCTTCGAGGACGGGGCGTGGCAGGTGCGGTGGCGCGGGGCGGAGTCCGAGCCGGAGCGCTTCGACCACGTCGTCAACGGCACGGGCTTCCACCCGCCGGTCCTGCACCGCTCCGGTGACGGCGCGACGCTGTACCTGACGGGCCCCCGGGGCGATACGGGCGTCGTGGACCACCTGGAGGCCGACCTGCGGGTGCGGCGGGGGCCCGGGGCTCCGCCCGAGCCCGTGTGGGTGGCGGGCGTCGGCACCCATGTGCGGATCCCCTTCGCCAACCACCTGCGCAACGTGGTGCGCCAGGCCCGGCAGATCGCGGAGGACATGGTGGGAGTGCGGCCGGAGGCGGTGCGCGGCGTGTGAGCGCCGGGCGCGCCTTCCCCTGACGGCCGCCCGGGCGGCGGACAATACGGTCGCCCGTCCGCGACCGGCCGCCGAGGAGGCGCATGCACCACAGCTGGACCACCGAGGACATGCCCGGCCAGGAGGGCCGGCTGGCGGTCGTCACCGGCGCGAGCAGCGGTATCGGGTACGTCACCGCCCGCGAACTGGCCCGGGCCGGTGCCGAGACCGTCGTGACCGGCCGGGACGCCGGACGGGCCCGGCAGGCCGCCGAGCGCATCGCCGCCGAGGTGCCCGGGGCCCGGGTCCGGCCGGACCTCGTCGACCTCGCCGACCTGTCCTCCGTCGCCGGCTTCGCCCACCGCATGGAGCACGGCGGCCGCCCGGTCGACCTGCTCGTCAACAACGCCGGGGTGATGGGGGTCCACCGGCGCCGCACGACCGGGGACGGCTTCGAACTGACCGTGGGCGTCAACCACCTGGGGCACTTCGCCCTCACGGGCCGGCTGCTGCCGCTCCTCCTGCGGGCGCCGGCCCCGCGGGTGGTCACCGTCAGCGGCGCCATCTCCCGGGCGCCCCTGGCCGATCTGTCGGATCTGCAGAGCGCCGGGAAGTACCGGCCCATGGCCGCCTACGCCAAGTCCAAGCTGGCCAACGTGCTGTTCGCCCTGGAGCTCCAGCGCCAGGCCGATGCCGCCGGGGCGGCGCTGACGAGCGTGGCCGTGCACCCGGGCGTCAGCTGGACCGGACTGCAGCGGTACGCCCCGCCGCCGGTGCGGGCGCTGGAGCGGGTCGCGCTGGAGCGGCTGTTCGGCCAGCCGGTGGACCGGGCGGCGTTGCCGTCGCTGTACGCGGCCACGTCCCCCGGCGTCGCTCCGGGCGGTTTCTACGGACCCACAGGTCACTTCGAACAGCGGGGTGCGCCGGGCCCGGTGGAGCTGCCGCTGCAGGCCGGCGACCCCACGCTGGCACTGAGCCTGTGGGAGATCTCCGAGGCCCTGACCCGTGTGCGCTACCGCTGGCCCGCCGCCCCCGGCTGATCCGCCGCCGTCACCGGCGCAGGACCGTGCGGGCGGGGACGCCGCCCGGCCGTCGTGGCGGGAACCGGGCTCTTGCCGGGCGCGGGAACCGGCGCTGCAATCGGCTCATGACGACGGCAGGGGAGAGATCCGGCAGGAGCAGCGGCCTCAACCACCCCCGGATGGCCACGGGTGTCGACCAGGTCCTCCACGCGCTGCGGGCCCGCAGGCCCCGCCGGCGCACGGAGCTGCCCGGCGAGCCGCGCTGGCGCCCCGGCTTCGTGGCCGGTGACGTCGGCGGGCCGCGGCTGCGGCTGCAGGACTTCGGTTACGCCGCCCACGAGCTCAACCGGGGGTACGGCACGGTCGACGACACCGCGCTCGTCGGGCCCGTGCAGATCCTGACGCCGGAGGGCCTGGACTGCCTCGGCGAGGTGTGCGACCGGCTGGAGGGCTCCGCCGGCACCGCCCGTTTCATCACCACGCGGCGGGTGCGCAGCGCCGACCTGATGTCGGCGTTCATCAACAACATGATCCGTGACCGGGGGTTCCTGCTGGCC
>NZ_JAIXMK010000211.1:0-6572 GCF_020328095.1 Streptomyces sichuanensis | reverse complement strand
GTAGCTGTGCGGGGCCCGGTAGGAGTACGGGATCGCGATGAGCGCGGCGAGGTGGTAGACGGTCTCGGCGCCGGCCACCAGGCCCTGGACCGAGCCGGGGTCGCGGACGTCGCCGAGGACCACCTCGACCTGGTCCATGACCTCCGCGGGCAGGTCCTCCAGCCAGCCGAAGGACGAGAAGGAGTTGTACTGCACCATCGCGCGGACGCGGTGGCCGTCGGCGACGAGCGCCTCCACGAGGTGGGAACCGATGAAGCCTTCGGCGCCGGTGACGGCGACGAGTGAGGGTACGGGCATGCGGGTCTCCTCTTCGGAACGAGCGCGGGGAGGTTCTGGGGACGGGAGAGCGGGAGGTGCGGCGGTGCCCGGACGGGTCAGCGGTGCGTGGTGATCCGGCCGAGCAGAGCGGTGGCGGCGGCCAGCAGAGCGGCCGCCGCGCCGGTACAGGCCACCAGTTGGGCGGTGGCCGGGGACGCGAGGTGGAGGACGAGGGCGCAGGTCTCCGCGCCGGCGGCGCCCAGGCAGAGCAGCGCCGGGAGCCAGGCCGTGCCGTACGCCTGGAGCAGCAGCCCGGACCAGAGCACGGTCCCGAGCGCCAGGAGGGCGGCCAGGCGTGCGGGGGTGGGCGGGGGGCCGTCGGGCCACAGGGCGCCCACGGCCAGCACGAGGACGGTCAGTGCCGCGAGGTATCCGGTGGCGCAGAGGGCCAGGACGCGGGCCGCCCTCAGCAGCAGCCCGGTGGTGGTCGTGGCGGCGGAGAGCGCGCCCAGGGCCATGCCGCGGCAGCGGTGGAGCAGCCATTCCGCGACGCCCATGCTGAGGGTGAGTGCCAGGACGGCCGGCGCGCCCGGGCCGCCCGGGTGGTGGGCGAGGACGTCGCCGAGTGCGGCGACGGTGGTCAGGACGCCGCAGCCCAGGCCGAACAGGCCGTAGGGCAGGGAGGCGAGGAGCGGTGTCCCCGGCCCGTCGACGCCCTCGGCCTCGCGCCGGGTGCGGGCGAGCTCGTACCCGGCGGCGAAGAGCGCGCCCCCGGCGGAGGCGAGCAGCAGGGCGAGGCCCAGGGTGTCGGGCGGCCGCGTGACGAGGGCCACCGCTCCCCCGGTGGCGGTCGGCAGCAGGGCGAGCAGCAGGAGGCGTTCCCTGCCGAGGACCAGCAGGACGGTGGCGGCCGCCAGGTAGAGCACCTGCCCGGCCGCGAAGGCGAGCGCCCCGGCCGGCGCGCCCACGGCCGCGGCGGCGCCGGTGGCGAGCAGGGCGCCGAGCGGGGCGCCCGTGCTCAGGCAGCGGCCCGCCGCCGCGCGCCCGCCGGCCGCCAGCCGGAGGTACGCGCGGTGGGCGAGCGCCTGGTTCCACGCCCACGCCATCAGGGCGGAGGCCACCAGCGCCCCGGTGCCCGCGGGCAGCCCGAAGCGGTCCCGGCCGCCGTCGAGCAGGGGCGAGCCGAGGGCGTAGCCGAAGCCGGGCAGGGTGAACACCACGGAACGCAGGAGGAACGGCCACGGTGCGACCCGCCAGGGGTCGGGGCGGGGGGCGGGTTCGGGGTGGCTGCGCGGCACCCGGGCGTAGAGCTCGGCCGCCAGCTCGAAGGCGTCGGTGCGCCCGTAGCGTTCGGCGATCTGTTCGCCCGTCAGGCCGTCGGCCTCCAGGACGGCGGCGATCTCGTCGGGGTGGACCGCGGCCGCGCAGACCGTGCCCAGTTCCTCGGCGAGCTCGTCGAGGGGGTCGGCGGCCCACCGTGGCCGGGAGCGCGTGTGTGCGGGGGCGACCGCGAGGTCGTGGGCCGGTTCGGGTTCGTCGGGGACGAGCCGCAGCAGTCCGCTCACCGGACGCCTCCTGCGGCCAGGGCCATGACGGGGACGGTCTCCGGCACGGCGAAGGGCCGCGTCAGGCCGGACAGGTCGTGGTAGATGTCGCGGAAGGCGCTGATGGTCTGCCGGAGGGTGAACTGCTCGATGACGCGCAGCCGGGCGGCCTGCCCCATCTCGGCCCGCAGCTCCGGCTCCCTCAGCAGCCGCAGTGCCGCCCGGGCCATGCTCTGCGGGTCGCGGGGCGGGACGACCAGTCCGCTGTCGCCCACCGCCTCGCGGACGCCGCCCACGTCGGTGGAGACGGTGGCCCGCCCGCAGGACATGGCCTCGATGAGGGTGAAGGGGAAGCCCTCGCTGATGCTGGAGAGCATCACGACGTTGCCGGCCGCGTAGGCGTCGCGGATGTCCTCGACGCGGCCCTCGAAGACGACGGCGTCGGCCACGCCCAGTCCGGCGGCGAGTTCCTCACAGGCGGTGCGGTAGCCCTCGCCGCCGCGCGGGGTGCCGCCGAACAGGCGCAGCCGGGCGTCGGGTATCTCGGCCCGGACGAGCGCGAAGGCACGGATGAGGGTCTCCAGGCCCTTGATGGGGTCGACCCGTCCCGCCCAGCTCAGCGTCGGGACCTCCGGTTCCGGCCCGGCGGGCGGGAACGCGGCGGGGTCGACGCCGTTGTAGACGGTGCGGATGCGGCCGGGCGGGGTGCCTCCGTGCTCCTCCCAGCGGCGGTTGTAGCGGTTTCCGGGGGTGACGAGCGCCGCGCACCGGTAGCTCTCCTCGGCGAGCTTCCTGAAGAGCCCGAGCATCAGGGCCTTGACCGGCCAGCGGTAGGGCTCACTGCGGAAGCCGAGGTACCGCTCGCGCAGGTAGATGCCGTGCTCGGTGAGGAGGAAGGGTGTGCCGTGGCGGTGGTGGGCGACGAGTGCGGGCAGGGTGGCCAGGCCGCCGCTCACCGCGTGGGTGATCCCCTCGGCGGGCGGCTGCGCGGCGAGCGGGCGCAGGGCGTGTTCCAGCAGGTCGGTGGCGGCCAGCGCGTCGTGGAGCGTGGGGCGCGCGGCGGCGGTGGCCAGCCGGGGGCGGTTCCAGAGGCGGGCGAGCAGGCGGGCCGCCTGCTCGCTGCGCAGGGCGGCGAAGAGCGTGCCGCGCTCGGCGTGGTCGGCGAGGCGGTGGAAGCTGCGGGCGAAGTGCTGTTCCTGCGGGGGGTCGAGGAGGGCCAGCAGGAACTGCTCGTAGCAGGTGAGGAAGCGTTTCATCTCCCGGCCGCGCGGTGCGCGGCCGGCCGGGGGCGTCCCCCACAGGGGAACGGTCTGGACGGCCCGGACGTGGGAGGGCAGCGGCCAGGCGAGCGCTTCGCGGCCGGTGCCGGTGACGGCGATGACGCGGAAGTCGACGTCCGGCATGCCCTGGACGAGCTGGTCGCACCAGACGCTGACCCCGCCGTGGCTGTGCGGGTAGGTCCCCTCGGTGAGCAGGGTCACCGAGGGAGCGGCGGACGCCGTTTCGGCTGACGGTCCGTGCATGGAAGTCGGTTCTCTCCAGAAGGCGGCGCGGCGACGGGACGGTGCTGCACGAAGCTGCCGGCCTGCCTCAGCGCCGGGCCCTGTCGCCGGGCCCGTAGGGCACCCGGGTGGTGACGCCCCGGGGCACCGGGAGGGCGGCCGCGGGTGCCTGCACCCGGGCGGCCTGCCCGGAGAGGACGCGGGCCGCGGAGGTGGAGTCGGCCAGGGCGAAGGCGAGGGAGCCCTCGCCCGTGGCGGGGGTGGCCCAGCCGGAGCGGAGCCCGGCGTAGGCGGTGCCGAAGGGGATGCGGCCGGTGCCCTGCACCTGGACGGTGCCGGTGGGCAGCGTCGCGCTGACGTCGACGCCGGCGGGCGCGGTGACGCTGACGTCCGCTCCGATGCGGTGGGCGCTCACCTTGCCCTCGCGGACGGCGGCGGCCCAGGCGGCGCGCTTGCGCAGCTCCGTCCCGATGTCCCGCATCCGGAGGTTGACGGGCGGGGTGCTGTCGGCGAAGAGGGCGCGGTAGTCGGCGAGGATCTTCTCCAGCGCCTGGTAGCCGATGCGCTCCTCGGCGAGGTTGGACTGGTGGATGAAGTGCGGGCGCGGGTCGTTGGCGAGCACGTGGCCCAGGGCGATCCGGCTCTCCAGCGGCACGATGTAGTCGGTGTAGCCGGTGGAGGCCGGCAGGGGTGCCGGGAGGCAGGTGGTGGTGGCCGAGCCCTCGCACACGCCGCTGCCGCCGTCGGCCTTGCGGGTGTAGAGCCAGTTGTACTCGTCGACCTGCTCGGTGGCCTTGCCGGCGTTGTAGAAGACGTTCATGGGGTAGCGGGGCACCGTCAGGGAGGGGCCCACCTGGCGCTGTTCGCGCTCCCGCGAGTTGTCGCTGGCGAGCCAGGCGACCTGGGTCTGGGTGAGGGCGGGCGCGAGCTCGGGGTTGTCCTCGGGCTGCTGCGGCGCGGTCCTCAGGCCGGAGTGCTCACCGGTGACCAGTTCGTCCTTGTCGACGGCCAGGCCCTGCCGGGCCGCCCAGCCCCGGTTGTCGTCGATCTGGGCGGTGATGGTGGCGCGGCTGGTCCAGCGGGTGCGGCCCAGCAGGTCGGTGGCGCACTTCCACGGCACGACGGAGGTGTTCTGCACGCAGCCGAGGAAGGGGTGGTTGTAGGTGTGGTCGATCCAGCGGTAGGCGCTCTGGTCGGCCACCAGCTGCCGGGCGAGCGGGTCGGTGCCCGCGTGGGCCTCCTTGTAGCCCTCGCTGCCGCCGCCGTTGAAGGCCAGGTCCAGGGTGAGGCCGTGGTCGCGGGACCACTGCCTGGCGTATTGCGCGTCGGCGGCGGTCATCCGGATCGGGTCGTTCTCCGGGTGGGTGCCCGGCGGGCAGTCGACGTCGCCGGGGGTGCAGTTGAGCTGGGAGTCCCACCGGTCGTCGGAGCCGAAGACGTCGTCGACGTGGACGGCGAAGTAGTTGCGGGAGGCGCCCAGGTGGACGCCCTGGGTCAGCCACTCCACGATGCCGCGCGAGAGCAGCCGGAACTGGCTCTGGTACTGGTTGTAGACGAAGGTGACGACGAGTTCGCTGCGGCCGTCGTGGGTGTACTGGCCGACCAGTGAGCCGCGCCGGGACCCGTCGGGGACGGGGGCGTCGAGGTAGCTGGTGTAGGACGCTCCGTCCGGCTGCCGGTCGAGCGGCGCGCCGAGGTAGCCGTAGCTTTCGTTCACGCCGCTGTCGTTGTCCTCGAAAGGAACGTTTTTTCTGAGGTAGGCGAACGGTCCGGCGGCCCCCTCGGCGGTGACCTGCGCGGTCCGGCCGTCCAGGGAGCCGGCGTGGACGGTGGTCAGGCCGACCGCCGGGCGGGCGTAGGTGTAGGCGTCCACCTGCCGGATGCCGAACCGTTTCTCGTAGGCGGCGACGGCCGCCATCTCCGCCGATCCGTCGCCGAACGGGTTGTCGTTGGGTAACACCACGCCCTGGTACTTGGCGCGGGGTCTGCCGTCCACGGTGTCGCTCAGGAAGGCGTCGTCGATGCGCGGCCGCCCCCGCTCGCCCAGGTCGACCCTGGTGTACGGGGTGCCGGCGGTGTCGAGTTCGGTACGGATCGCCCCGACGGCCGGGCCGCCGTCGTCGACGACGAGAACGCGCAGGTCGACGCGCGGTACGGCCGCCACGGCCGCTGCTGTCTGCGCGCCGGCGGCGGGCAGGCCCACCGCCAGCAGGACGGCCGCGGCCAGGCCCGCGACCGGACGGGATGAACGCCCCATGTGTTTCTCCCCCCAAGGAACGGACGCCGCGCGTTGCGGTGCGCGGCATCCGTGTGCATGACGTGTGCGCGGAACGCCGGCCGGGCGTCCGGAGCACATCGAACAGGTCCCCACCTCAACGGCTCCGTTCGCGGCCGGGCTCCCCCTACCGGCCGGCCGTTCCTCCCCTGCCGCGGACCGGGCGCCGATGCCCCGTTCCGGGCCGCGCGGCCGGAGCCCGGCCGCACCACAGTGACGCGGGCTCCGGGCACGGACGTGCTCCGGCACCGGGAGGCTCGACTGCCTCCCGACCGCTCAGCCACATAGTGCGTCATGCCCGAACCCCCACGCACGGCGCACCGGCCAGTAGCCCCGGGGGCCCGGAGGAATGCTGGCCGAAAGTTGCCACCGCTCCGGACGGCCTCCCCACCTGGACGATCCGACCAGACGGTGGATCACATCCGATGTGACCTGTGTCATCTTCCGTATACAACATCCCGTCAGTCGCACGCGGGGGCGGACGGCACAGGCGGCCCCCGCGTTCCTGATCGTCGGGAGATCGGCTGGATGACGGCTGTCCGATATGCCGGTTGCACCAGGCATTCGTCCCATGCGCGGGTCACGTTCCCCCCACGACCCGACGTTCCGGAAGACCCGCGTCCGCGCCGCGCCGGGAGCCGCCGGATACGGAATCACCCTTCCGGGTCCGGGGTGTCGCGAGTCAACCAGGCTTTTCCGAGGGGACGTTGTTCCTCGACGCCATGGGACGGGCGGTAGACGGAGGGGAACAGGGTGGCTGTGCACCGGACGGAAGGACTGTGCATCGGGGCGGTCGTGCCGCGGACGGGACGACTGGCCCGGCTGGGGGATCCCCTGGCCTTCGTACTGGAGCGGCTGGCACCCCGGCTGACGCACCTCGCGCACGGCTCGCGCCGCCTGCCCCTCCGGCTGGCCTGGCGCGACAGCCGGTCCGACGCCGACGGGGCGCGCCGGGCGGTCGCCGAACTGGTCCGGGACGAAGGGGTGCAGGCG